>NZ_CM001974.1:1891568-1896266 GCF_000406105.1 Dickeya chrysanthemi NCPPB 402
GGGGGGAAGTTCAGAATCACCAACTGGCACACCTATAACAAAGCGCTTATCAACCGTGGCTCCATGACTTTCTGGCTGGACGACGAAGCAATTAAGGCGTGGTATGACACAGCCCCGCCTTCTGTCAACAACACCGCTTAATGACCGCTTTTCACCATTTATTTTGTCCGGTTTTCATCATTTCTGATGTCCGCTTTTAACATTCAGTTTTCGGTGTGTTTTTCCTCTATGGCTTTGGGTAACGAGCCAGCTTTCCGCTTATCTTTCAGTCGGTAGCTTTCGCCCTTGATGTTGACCGTTGTTGAGTGATGCAGCAACCTGTCGAGGATCGCCGTGGCCAGTACATGATCCCCGAACACCTCGCCCCAGTCGGTGAAGCTCTTGTTTGAGGTCAGGATGATGCTCGCTTTCTCGTAACGCCGGTTCAGTAGCCGGAAGAACAGATTCGCTTCATCACGCGTCATCGGCAGATAACCGATCTCATCCAGGATAAGCACCCGCACATAACCCAGTTGCTGCAACTGCCGCTCCAGCCTGTTTTCCTGTCTGGCTTTTACCAGCGTTGCCATCAGTTTATCCAGTGGCATGAACAGCACCCGATGACCCGCATCCGCTGCCTTGACTCCCAGTGCCACCGCCAGATGTGTTTTCCCCACGCCCGGTGGGCCTAACAGGATGACGTTTTCGTTACGCTCGATGAACACCAGCCCGGCCAGCTCCCGGATGACCCGCTGGTCGATGCCCGGCTGGAAGCTGAAGTCGAACTGCTCCAGCGTTTTTATCCAGGGTAGCCGGGCCTGTTTCAGTCGGGATTCCAGCCCCTTGTGCCGTCGGCCATGCCATTCATGACTCAGCACCCGAACCAGCATTTCGCGCGCGTTAAGTTCTTCCCTGACGGCCTGCTCCAGCAGATTGTCCACCGCGTCCGTCAGGTGCTCCATCTTCAGGCGTGCCAGCAGGTCTGTCAGGTCGTTTATCACAGCAGCTCCTCATAATCGCTCAACGCACGCCGTGCCACCCGGCAGGTTTGCTGCCACAGGGGCTGGTGATGTGCGACGACGGTCTGCCAGCCAGCCTGTTTTTCAGCCAGACGGTGTGTCGCGATAAGGACGTCATCGCCATACACCCTGAGCCCGTCATCCAGCGAGATACGGATGCTGACCGGTTTTCCGCACCAGTTTTCCGGTACGCTGTAACGGTTACCCCGTACCTCGATATAGCCATCCCAGGCCACCTGCCGGATATCGTGATAGCTGGTATCGAAGTCTCCGGCGGGCAAGGCCTGCAGGTGGGGCTGCTCCTAGATAAAGCGCGCTGCAGGTGTCTGGTCGAACTGGCGGAGTGGACGGTGGGCAGCTTCCGTCTGTATCCACTGCATCAGCAACTGATTGATATGCGCCAGACTGTCGAACTGCCGGTAACGAACGAAGAAGTTCTCCTTGAGGTATTTCACCATGCGCTCCACCTTGCCTTTGGTTTGTGCCCGGCGTGGGCGGCAGGCCCGTGGCGTGAAGCCATAGTGTTTTGCCAGTTGGAGGAAGCCGTTGTTGAAGATAACCTCACCACTGTTGTCATGTTTGAGAACGGCCGCTTTCTGGTTATCAACCAGCACGGTTTTGACGCTACCGCCAAAGCAGGCGAAGGCTTTGACCAGCGACTCATAGGTATGCTCGGCATCCTGGCTATCCGTCGCCCAGGCATGGAAGTGCCGGGAGTAACCCAGGGTATTCACGGCGACGTTCACCTTGCAGCGCTGACCGTTGACAACCGTCTCGATTTCACCCCAGTCGTGCTGGAGTTGCTGACCGGGTTGTGTTTCGAAGCGTACGGTCTGTCTGGATGCCCGCAGAGCCCGTTTGGGATGCACATACTGACGCAGAGTGGAGCGACATCCGTCGTAACCCTGCTGTTTTATCTCCTGAAAAATGACTTCAGCATTCCAGACATGCTCACGCAGGCGCAGGTCAACATAATCCATGAACGGACGAAGTTTTTTCATGGGTTCGCGCTTGCGCGTGATAACAGGTTTTTCAGTGAGATGTCGTCGAACCGTGCGCTCGGAACATCCGATGTGGTGAGCAATGTCGATAATATGTGCGCCGTGAATACGCATCTGCTTTATCATGAGAAGGTCCCCTCTGCTTAACATGCGGCTTCTCCGTCTGGTGTAGGAACCTTAAGAGAAGCCCATGTTGGGTGGAGTGGACAAAATTCATGGTGATTTGCGGTCTTATATCAGTGTTGCTGACAACTTGGGGGTGTCTTAAAAAATTGGAACTGTTCCCGGCAAATCGCTTGCGTTTTGCCGGGATAAATATTGTATGTTCAGGGGCAAAAGTGGTGATAGTACTGATACCCACATCACCAGTTCGGCCGGGTTCTCTCGGCGCTCGGGAGCAAACTAATTTGTGCCTATTGCCTTAGGCTAAGGGCCGTATGAAGCGAGCCTATCAGAACTTCTAGGGGGCTTTTAGTTCAACAGTTCTTTTTTGATTTTCGTTATATTGCAAAAATATTCATTGATATTAAAATAATCACCATTACAATCTTCATTTGCGTTTCTTACCATGCACATTGAACAGATACCTTTAAGATCACATTGCATGCATTCGGGGAAGTCTTTATTTTTCATCATTCTTAATGAATTTATTTTCCTAGAAAAATACCAGACATCATTCAATGATGTTTCCAGAACATTACCTAAAACACAATACTGCCAGCCAGCACAGGGATAAACGTTTCCGTTCTCAGCAATACAAACAGATACACTACAAATCGAACAGATAGGGTCTTCCGGATCAACATGACTCTTATTAACTAGGTCATCTTTCAATTTATCAAGATAAGCTTTATCATCAGAATATTTATCTTTAATAATTTTACTGGCTTCATTTAATGAGAGCCGATTACAGATGATTTTATTTGAATGATCATATTCCGCAATCAAAGCATAATCATAACTGACAGCAACTCCATATTTTCTCGCCCATTCAATGACATCGTGATAACAATTTTTATTCTGTTTCATTACTGGACAACTGATCTGTAACGGTATATCATTTTCGACCAATTTAAGTATTGATGATTTAGTTTTTTAAAACTTCCTGTCATTTTTGTTATTGAATCATGAATGACCGGATCTGTTGAATACAGTGATGCCTGAACCCCCAACAATCCATTCAGCTTCATCTCAGTCACGACTTCATCAGTCAGGAGCGTGAGATTAGTAAGAACGCTGACAGCGAAATCATACTCCCTGCATTGCTTTAATATGTCACAAAAATCTTTATGCAACATAGGCTCCCCTCCACTCAGAGTTATATGCAGCACATTCATATCTTTACATTGTTTCAACAAAGAATAGATATTTTTTGTGTCCAGTGTTTTTATTTTTTTCTCATGAGGGATATAACAATGAATGCATCGCTCATTACACTTACTGGTGATTTCTATATGTACGCTGGTCAAGCGGTTTACTCCGCTCTCATGCTTTTCAAGGAACTCATTTGTATTGTCTGTATTATCCTTACTTATGTCGATTTTTACTTTACTATTTATATCTTTATATGTAAAAACATAATCATTGCTGTTACATTCAGCAGCAGTCTCACCTTTACACAAAAAACCATCATAAACTAACTCAGAGAAAAACTCTTCGACATCATCTCTTATTATTTCAATGCTGACATCCTTGAACTTATCAAGTAGTTCAGTACATATATCAAGAGTAGATTTTGGCGTCTTATTTAAAGTAGATAAAAACACAGCTCCACTTTCTGAAACAATCCGTTCCCCCATCACCTCATCTTTTACATATCTGTAGTTTCTATCATCCGTAATGTAACCATAATCACCGTAATTCCTGAATAGTACATTTGATTTGAGTTTAAAATACATAAGATTATATTTCGGCTGTATATAAATAAAGAAGCGACGAAAACTGTCGCCGCTTCGCTGTATGTCAGAGTGCGAAATTAACGATTGCCAGGTCCAGGAGGGTTGCAGGGTCTGCCGCTGGGTTTATTGTTAGGACGGCATTCCGCCTTGTATGCAGAACTTTTCGCTAAAACTGCCGGTTTTGAATAAATCATACATATTATCCTCATAAAATGTAAGTCTATTATGTTATTCCCTAGTTTTGTAAGAGTCAACTTGCTGCTAGCATGGGCTGAAACAATGATCATTAGCGACCTGTTGCAGGGTAACGACACCTTGAGCCGGGACGGTGCTAACTTCTCCACGACTGCCGACGGACGCGTGCTGAGCGGCGGCAATTGACGCTCGCTGACCAGATAGGGCAGATGCAAAGCCGCAATATGACGGTGACGGCAAACAACTGGCAGAACAGCGGCACGGTGCAGGTATAAGTATCCTGTCCGAGCGCGCCAAGCATGTTTAGATATCCTGCCAACCGTGTCACAACGTCCTCTCTGGCCCAAAACGGTCAGTTCTCACTATAGGTCTGCTAAGAGCGAGGAGCGGATATACGAAATATCCAATTAAAGGATAGGTTATTAGATAAATGTGTAGGTAAAGAAAAAAAGAGGTTTTCACCCCTTCTTGTCAAGCGAATGTAAATTGATAATGTTTTTCATGCTCACGCATAGACATTACATAAAACAAAAGCTGTTTATTTTCACTATCTGACTGGCTTTGTTGAATAAATCGAACTTTTGCTGAGTTGAAGGATCAGATCAC
>NZ_CM001974.1:1896366-2098144 GCF_000406105.1 Dickeya chrysanthemi NCPPB 402
TTGATTAGGTTGACCTGTCCTGCATAAACTTTGTCTGATAGATTTTTACTGAGATCCGCAGCCCCTGCGCGTTTGATACTCAGCATTAGCATTGCTTCAAGAGGGTGCTCTTTTGTTGGTATATGCTCAGCACAGAAAATGACATCAACCCCATTCATTTTGAGAATATGGCTGTAATAACCAGCTTCATCGATGTCTTGAAAACGACCAAAACGGCTTACGTCATAGACGAGGACTGCTTGGATTTCTATATTGCGGTAAATGACATCGTTCAACAGTTTCTGAAGTGCTAATCGCCCTAAGATTGTTACACCACTTTTGCCTGCATCATCATAAGTATGAGTGATGATCATGTTATGTTTATCTGCGTAGTCTTTGATGAATGTAGCTTGATTATGCAGCGAATATTGTTGGTGCTCAGTGGACATCCGAAGATACTGAGCGACTTTAATTTTTTGTTTTTCAACAGAATTTAATTCCATGATCTTAGCTCTACGCAATCTCAGGAAAGTTTCACACCCGCAACAATTGATCAAAAATCAACCAAATACAATGTTTTTTTGCCATCAGGGTTTGAGCATGTTGGGCAAGAAATGAGGGAAGTATTGAGGCAGGACATCTGCCAATGAAGTGGGGCTGATAGCTGTACCTGACCGAGATGAGGATTACGCAGAGAGAAGTCGATAATCAGTTTTTCTGGGCTTCTTCTGTCCGGTTCTTATGCCGTAAATCTGGTGTCTCCTGGCGCCTGAGCATCAATACCCTCTTCTTTAACCAGCCGTCTGTGACGATTAATGGTATCCCATGACACGCTGCTCAGGCGCCAGGCTTCTGCGACGTTGTAGGCGCGGCGCACTTCATTGGTGTCAACGTGAGCTAGCGCGGCTTCGATCACATCCGGCGGGAAGCCTGCTTCGTTGGCGGCGGTACTGAAGATAGCGCGCAAACCGTGGGACACCAGCACGCCTTTGTAACCCATGCGACGCAATGCGGCGTTAGCGGTTTGGCTGTTCATCGGCTGTTTGGGGTCTTTAGCGGAAGGGAACAGATATTCCCGGTGGCCGCTCATTGGCTTCATGGCGTCCAGAATGGCTAACGCTTGTGGGGGCAGGGGAATGACGTGCTCGCGGCGCATCTTCATGCGGCCTGCCGGGATTGTCCAGGTGTTCTCCGTAAGGTCTATCTCGATCCAGCGGGTTTCTGCGGCTTCAGCCGGGCGGGCAACGGTCAGCAATTGCCATTCAATCAATAACCGGGTTTGTAGCTCGATGCTGGCGACCGATAGCGTTTTCATCAGGCCAGGTAATGCCTCTGGCCGGATGGTCGGCATATGGGTTTTCACCGGCGTCTGAAACGCTTTGCGGATCTTTGCTGCCGGATTAGCCGGTATCAGGCCGGAATTAACGGCATAGTCCATCACTTCGTTAATCCGCTGGCTAACCCGTTTAACGGTTTCCAGTTTGCCACTGGCCTGTATCGGTTCCAGCGCGGTGATGAAATGGCGGGCGGTAAGCTGGCTGATAGGCTGGTTTCCGATGAACGGGAACACGTATTTTTCCAGTGAACGCCAGATATCTTTAATGGTGTTCGCGGCCAGTGGTTGAGACTTTTTCACTTCGTACCAGTCGGCGGCGACTTTGGCGAACGTGTTCTGGTTGATGGCCTGTTCTTGTTCGCGCTGCTGTTGCTGGTGGAATTGCGGATCGATGCCTTTGCTTATCAGTGCTTTTGCTGATTCACGCCGTTGCCTGGCTTCAGCCAAAGAAACCGCAGGGAATGCGCCAAAGCTGATTAATGCACGTTTCTTCGTGTCAGGGCGGTAATAGTTAAAGCGCCAGATTTTAGAGCCACTTGGTTTCACCAACAGATACAACCCGTCCCCGTCTTGTAGTGTGTATTCCTTCTCGGCAGGTTTGGCGGCTTTGATCTCGGTATTTGGTCAGAGGGGTAGTTATACGAGCCATCGTAGTTATATGCTTTTGTAGTTATATGGGGCGGTATAATACACGAGAGAAGTTGAATTTATTATTCATCATATTGATTTTAATTGTTTTTATTTTTATTAATTTAACATTGTAGTCCCAATTGTAGTCCCATAGAGAAAAATCAGTCATAGCTATAGCTTTACTGTTATCTATGATGTAATCAATGTACAAGGCTCTTCCTCTTAGCAGTCTTCATGGTTATGGCGAGCCGGATTAATAACCATTTTTTGTTTATCACGTCCCGTACCCATTTTGGGAGGGGAAATGAGAGCTATATTGCTTATTAATTCGGCAATACTCCATAAGTCGGCAGAGTAAGGTATTTTTCTGAACCTTTCTTGTGGCAGCAGTCTGCGATAGTTCTCATCGGCAAAACTATCCAGAACTACACGCAGTATTTCTTTATCAGCATCTCCGGAAGTCAGGCAAACTCTGAGCAACGGTAGCCGTAGAGCATCATCAAACATTCCGGGGCTCAGTTCAGCGAGTGTTTGCAGTGACAGAATTCTGATACTGCCCAGGAGGTTCGGGTCTTTATCCCTTAACCAACGCATTGCTCTGACCCTGATATTGACACTGATTTTATGATGTCTGAACAGATTACGGGCAAGTTCAGCATCAAACTCCTCGTCGACATAAAAAATTTCTTCAGGCTCTTTGAGCAGCAGTTCTGGTTGTTCTGCAATTAAATTACTCAGCAGAGTATTCATTCTTATCTTATTATCCACATTGCTACTAAGAGCGTTATATAAGCCTGTGAAGACATTTATTATTGGTGCCAACTTTCCCTCTGAAAATAATATTTCAGCATTGCGTAATGGAATGGTTTTAGGGACTTCTGTGATGCAGAAATTGCAACTTTTCATCACGGTCAAAAGAGTATCTTCATGCAGAAGTGGAGAGGATATAAACTTACTGAGGAAGTTATCAAAGGTTTCGTTGGAAGAAAAGATAATATTGTAATTTATTAATGTTTTATGGTTTTCATTCGCCCACAGAACAACATCATTACTGATATCAACTGAATGAACATGCAATAAATAAGCGAAGTTAAAAAGAGTTGGAGAGATTTTTTTATTCTGAAGAAGTAGACTGTAGGTGCTTAATTTTTGACCGATGTCACTGGAGTCAACCCCTTCCTCCCGGTTAGTGATTTTTTCAAGATGCTCAATGTTGAAATCCATTCTATTTATAATCAGCTCTGCCATCTTCAGAGATACATACTCAGAGTTAAGTAACTGCGGAATGCGTTCAATTTCTGCTGACTGGATAAAAAACGATGAAATAAATGCTCCCATATTGGCATCAATTTCTTCTTTAAGAGCAGGAATATCAAGAGATTCGATCATTGAAAGAGGATGACGCAGGAATGTGCCATTATCGGTATTGATATCTTGGCATAGCGACCTGCATATATTTTCAATATTACTGTCTCTGTAAGTGAACAACCTATTGCTGACAATATCTCTTAATAACTTCTGCTGTTCTGATTCATGTGTCAGCTGTAAGTGACCTAAAGGAATTTTCAGCATCTTTATGTTATTAATAAATATATTTCCGTATTCAGTCGGAACACAGCTAAGCAGATTGGTCAGTACACTGAACAGCCTCTTCACTTTATGAAAATTCACATCGTGGCCGATTTTTTTCCAGACATCTTTAATACAGAATAAGTGAGCTGTCATTTCCTGTGTTACAGAATGATTAGTAAAATCAAAAAGAAGTGAGAGTAGTCTGTCCAGCAATTTTTCATTTGAAATTAACATTATTATAAATCTTATTCGTAATTCAGGTATCCAGTCTTTTTGAAGCAGGCTAAATAATTCTATCGTTTTTTCTTTATCATCAATATCGAGCAAAATATTAAGATTTTGAATAAGCACATCGGAGTCATTATCAAGCAACCACAATACTATTAGTGGGTGCTGAGCGTTTGCACGATGCATAACACCGAGCTTCCTAAGGCGTTTAATAACATTGTCAATTTTGTCTAGTGAGTAATTAAAGGTTTTTTCAGGTCCATTACCCGCCATAACCGCTTTGATGAAGGTATTATCACTTTCACTAAGTCCTCCCGCCATAAAGATTGAACGATAAGACATATAATCTGTAGATAAATAGCCACTGCAAAGAAGGAAGTAAATGAAATCATTCTTTTCATTGTTATCATTTTCTTTGCTGTGACATTCATCATTATGTTCTTTTAACCATTCAGAAAATCCGGCATGGGTCATCCGAATCGAAATTTCAGAAATTGTTTCTGTGTTGATTTTGTTTTTTAATTTTTCCAGTTCTGAAATTTTATTTTTAAGCGATTTTGATTCACCATTTTTCTTACTGTCGATAGATGAGCATCTTTTAGAGTATTCATCCTTGATTTGCTTAGTCGGATTATTTTGGGTTTTCAGGAAATATTGATTTGCACTTACTATTATGGTCTGAATCTCTCGGTTACTAACAATACTAAAAAATACCTCCTCATCCTCTATTGCTTGCTCAAGTTTCCATTTTTTATCTGCGTAAAATACAAGAAGGTCTTTGTGTTGTTCATTTATATAAGGGCTAAGTAGTTCTTTCCGAAGAGACTGTCTGTCAATGTTTCTTTCCGACTCTATAGAGTCTAACTTATCCCTTAATTCTTTAAGGTCACTATTTATAGAGCGTAAACAAAAATTCTGGACACGATGTTCGACAAAATTTTTCGTGAAGTTATAAAGAGTGCCAGTTTTACTGTCTATTCCATGGTAATCTTCAGTGCAAATATTTTTGTAAGCTATCATCGCCAGAAGCTTTGATAAGTTTTCCCGACTGTTGACAATGTTTTGATACAGGCGAAACTCATTAGTAATATTATGCATGACCCGCATGTCAGGAATGAATGTTGATATCCGACTTATGCATTCATTTAATCCTTCTTGAAATTTTTCTTCTTCTGTGAATTTTTTACTAAAATGGGCTGCGGCATTTTCATTATCCATTACTGGAATGACTGGGATAATAAAATCAAAAAATTTAGTTCGGGACTCAGCTGAATTGAATAGGTTGTCTCTTATTGCGTAAATGAATTTTAACGGTTTTTTTTCTGACAGGCAGTTATTTATTATTTGATTTATTTCGCGGAGCTTGGTAAAGATGCGATGATTATTTAAACGATCCAGATCTTCAAAAATAACCACATCATACTTTGTGGAATCGAAGAAATAGACAATCTCATCGATATAGACATTAAGGAGAGAAGGAGATGATGATTTTGTCGTAACAGCCCCCTTGAGGATATCTACTTTATCAAGGTTGACTTTCCTATCAAATATACCGATACGGTGCAGCTGGTTTAGAAGCAGACCTAAAGAACTCACCATAGATAATACGGTTCCGGCCAGACGCACTTTAAATGGACATTCAAGAAGATAGCGACTGAATGTTTCCGGCAGAGAAAGCTTTGCTGTGACATAATCTGGAACAAGAAAAAACAAGGCTACCCCAGCCAACAGCATAGTTCCTGTGAGAACAGTGGCGGACTTCAGTGTTTGTCCCACCGTGACGCCAGAAATACGTTCGATACGGGAGTAGGGTAGTTCATTTTTTTGTTTTTATACAAAATTTGCTGCAATATACTATATTCAATGGATTTCTCTTCGGTGGTGGCACTTTTTTCTGGCCCTCCGGGCATTCCGCCCTCGCAGTCCGTGTTACCATCCTCGGTTGACTTCTGCATATCGAAATCGGCAAGAGAAACAGTTAACATACGAAGCGTATCTTCTTTTGTTTTACACCATGTTTTTAATACGGAACTCTTTCCCGCACCATAAGGTCCAGTGACAGCAATGTTCCTAATGTCGCGTTGGTCAAAGGCGTAATTCAGGGCTGCGACGTAGCTACTGGCTTTCTCTGGTTCAAGTTCTGTTGGCGTGAGTGATTCATATCCCACTTTATTCGCTTCACTGCCGTCATTATCAATGGTAGGGGGTGTAAGCCACGGTGTAAACATTATCATTTCGGGAAGTCCATTTTTATTTTTCATAGTGTTTTACTGATTTTAATATATTTTATCGCTACTGGGGAGTTGTTAAGTTTCCTGATTTTCTCACCATACCAAGAAAATTGATCCTACCCACGTAATGTGGACTCGGTTCTCAGCGAGGTTCTGATTTTCAAATTTTCCTGGACTGAGTCTGTCACATGCAGTGACGATGCCTACAATTGAAAAAATTTTCCTTGAAGACATTATTATCGTAATAGCATCCCTTTGTGACTTGCTCCTCTTCTAAATTTAAATAGTGTGAGTCAGTAATGTCCGCCCATCCCACACTTTTGCGCATTCCTACCGTTCGGTTTCGTTTTGCGCACTACGCAATTCAGATTGCGCAATCTCGCGTTTATAGACCATAAAACTCAAGTTTTCCATAGCCTCCAAAGGGTAGGATGACATTGCGCAATTTGCCTATCTGACAGCAGGTTGAATGTTTAGCGCAGGATGAGACAGGAAATACACTAACAAAAGCTAACAGTGCAAGGGGTAGGATGCTTGTACTGTGGTACGCACTGAGGATGACGCATGGTGTTGCGCACTTTATTGCGTACCGGCTCTGGTTTATGAGCTGTCAGGCTAAACGCCCACCATACGGATTGTGATTTCTGTGTGTGAATGGAGTAAGTTAGGGAGCAAAAAACCTTAGCATTTCTTAGCATGTCCCCACGCCTTCCAAATTGATTTCAATTCGCTGCCAAATTGAAAAAATTGAGCGATGACGCGGCTTGCTGCCAGGTTGCCACTGGTTCGCAGTTCGCAGTTCGCAGTTCGCAGTTCGCAGTTCGCAGTTCGCAGTTCGCAGTTCGCAGTTCGCACCCGCCAGCGCTGATGCGAACCACTGCGCACGTTATGCCGTAGCGGCTTCGTTTTTGCGTTTCTTCTCCAGCCAGCGGCGGTAGCCTGCTAACTGGCGGGCTTTGCCTTCCGGCGTTTTGGCTCCGGTACTTTTGCCACCGTGGTATTTACAGCGGCCATTACGGTAAATGTCCGTGCGTTTGCAGGGTGTGCCAGCACGGGTGGTAGCGCAGCATTGCAGGCCGCGCAGTTCATCAGGATAAGGTTCTAGCGGCGGTCTTTGCTGCGGGTCATAGCCGGTGGCGGCCCAGGCCCGGTGTTCGGCCATCTTGCGGTCATGGTGCGCCTGATAGCGCTTCAGCAGTCTTTTGCGGTCGTTCATTGCTGTATTCCGTTGTCTGCCATCCTGCCGACGTTCACCGTAAAACCTCTATACCCGTCATACTTCAAGTTGCAGGTGCGTTGGCTGCCCTTGCTCACCCCAGTCACTTACTTGAGTAAGCTCCTGGGGATTCACTCGGTTGCCGTCTTCCTGCAACTCGAATTATTTTGGGTATATATATTTCTCTATGATGCATGGGGTAAGGCGGCATCGGTCAGCGTGATTTTTTACGCCAGCCGTATAACACGCCATGCGCCGGTGGTTCAGGTGGTTTTGTGGTTCACGTTAGCAGGCTACGTATTTTAGTGATGTAAAATCAGCAGGTTGTATTTTTTCGGTGGTGAAATATTCACCGATAATGAACCCCCCTTCCCGCCAGTAAAAAGGGGTTCACAGGGTGGTTCAGTGATTGGGGGTTCAAAACAGATAAAATAGGGTTCACCGGTGGTTCAAAAAACTCACTCACTAATTGATAAAACAGGTAGTTACCTGTCATGAACCCCCTGAACCACGTGAACCCCGTTGTTCGTCGCGTTAGCGTCAGCCGGTCGCTTCCGCCTCTTCCGGCAGGTACATCAGCACGTAAAAACGCGGCTGGCGACCGTCCACCCGGATGGATTTACGCGTGTGTTTGCCGTCAGCGCCGGGCTTCAACATCCCGCTTTGTGCCAGCACGCGGGCAAAGTGGCGCACGTTAAACCCCCTGGCGATTTCCGCCTCAAAGGTGGCCGGGAAGGTGTAGAACACCATCGGTTCATCGTCGTGTTTGCCCTTGTCGCGGTAGCCCGCCAGCTCCCGAATGGGTAAATCACGCGGGTCATACCCCACCGGCGCATAGCGGCTGAGGCCGTAAGTATTCAGAAAGGCTTCCGCCTGGGCGGTGATTTGCTGGTGCTCTTTGTTGCCGGTGCCGAATTCCTTAATCCAGGCATTGAAGCTGTGCTGTATCGCATCCCGGCACGCCTGCGGCTCCCAGCCGGTGACGGCCCGGCCCACCAGTAGCGCCGCTTCCAGAATGGCAAAGCGCTCCGCCACCCGGTGAACCTGCTCGCCGTAATCGGCAGGAATGAGGCTGCGCCAGCGGGTTTCCGCCTCGCTCACCGCCTGTATGGCGTCCTCGCGGTGTTCGGCCAGATAGCGTATCCATGCCCGACCGGCTGCGCCGTAATGGGTGCGATACGCCGCTTTCAGCGCATCGGCGTGCGCCTTGCCGTCCGGGTAGCCGTGGAATTGCTGGGCCTTCTCCAGTGGCAGATTGAGCAGGCGCACCAGTTGTCCGGCTTTGGGGGGAATGCCGGCGCTGGCGAGAAAGGTTTCCATGTCCATTTCCCCGGTGCTAATTGCCACCGTGCGCCAGCGTTTCAGCTCCCGGTTGCCACCTTCCCGCGCCCCCTGCAATTTGCCGACGCCGTTAAACAGCGTGTAGGCCGAGGTGGACACCGACCGTGCATCACTTCCCTGGCCGACTTCATCCAGCGGCAGCAGGCCATCGTTATGGGCTTCAGCTTCGTTGGCGATACCGAGCGCGGTGCCGTACCAGGTCAGCTTCAGTGCCTGCGGGTCACCGTACAGGCTGGTGGCGACGTTGGCGGTGGTGGTTTTCCCGGCGCTCGACTGTTCATAGAAATGCAGCCCAAAGCCGTCCGAACCGGACAGACCAATCAGCGGCGCGGCCAGCGCGGCGGCAATGGCGGTCATCATCGACGGGTTGCCGGATGCCAGCCGGGCCACCGATTCGCGCCAGCTTTCCGCCGTGCCACTGATGCCGTAACCGGACGCGGTAGCGCTGCGGCCCCGGAACAGTACCGGGCGCGACGGGGTGCCGATGACTTCGCCATCCGGCATCAGGTACGCGCCGTACTGCCAGCCGGTGCTGTGGGCGATATGCCAGACCTCGCCGCTGTGCTGGCGCTGGAGCCAGTCGGCCAGAATAGCGCGTAGGTAGGGACGGGTGGTGACGGTCATGCCGCCCGCCTTGAGTGTGCGCCAGCCTTCGCGCTCGCCCACGTCTGCCAGCGGCAGCGCAGCGGTCACGGCCTGTGTCGCCCCGGCAGGCTGCCAGCGCAGGATAAGGTATTGCTCGGCGTCATCACGCCCGACGCCCACCACCGCCAGCGGGGAACATAACCACTGCTCGTGCTGGATGATGTCGCCGCTGTCCCGGTCGGCTTTGGGCGTCACCCAATACACCCCGGTGGCGCGGCTGTCCACAAACGAGGCCAGCGGCTCGCGTCTGGCCGGTGGAGTGTCGTCGGTCGGCTGATACAGCGATGCCTGAAAGGCGCGGGTTGCCGCCTCGATACCGGCCTGTTGGCGGTAATCGTCCCAGTCGGCCTTTTCATCGGTCGGCGGCAGCGCCACCCAGCCGTTCACTTCGCGGGCGGCTTTCTCCGCCCACTGTTTGCCGGTGTTGGCCTTGCCCGGTGCGGTGTCGTTATCCGCCGCCACTATCAGCCGGGCAGCGGGAAAGCGTGTGCGCAGGGCGCGGGCCACCGGCAGCAGGTTTCCGGCGTCGATGGCGGCCACCGTCATGGCCGTTGGGTTCATCTGGCTGACACTCAGCGCGGTTGCCAGCCCTTCCGCCAAAATAACCGTGTCGGGGTGGGCAGGCGCAGTGACCGGGTGATACGCGCCGGTTTTGGCCGAATCGGTCAGCAACCGCTTTTTGCCATCCGGGGCGAGGGTTTGCGCTGCCGTGATGGTGCCCTCCGCTGTCTGTAACGCCAGCAACAGGCGGCCATCCGGTAGCAGTGGGTACGTGGCTGCCAGCCCTTTCCCGGCCAGATAGGCCGATACACCGGGCACCGCCTGACGCGCCAGCGCCTGATAGCGTTGCAGAAAGCGCTGGCGTTTGGCGGCGGGGGTGTCTGCTGGCGCAGCGACAGAAGACGCTGGCAGCGTGCCGACCACCCCCGCCACCAGCCGGGCGGCAGCGGTGATATCGCACTGCCTGACTTTCTGCACCAGTTCGAGGCCGTCACCGGCCCCGCACTGGTTACAGAAATGCGCCCCGCGCCCGTCATCATCAAAGCGGAAGCGGTCTTTGCCGCCGCACGCCGGACAGGGGGCGTGCTGGCGGGCATTGTCGGGAACCGTAATCCCCAGTTGGGCCAGTACCGCCCGCCAGCGCCCTTGCGCCGCACTGGCGGTATCGCGGATCAGGTCGATATTACGCATCGGCCCGCTCCTCCAGCATCAGCGGGGTTTGTTGCTCCTGCAAATGGGTGCGATAAAGGCAATCAAGGCGCTCCCACAGTATAAACATCAGGATCTCTTTGGCCTCTGGCTGCTCCAGTTCGACGATGGCATACGCCAGCGCCCGGCACTGGTCGATAATTTCTTCCAGCTCCAGTGGGGTGTTATCAAACATGGCGCACCTCCTGAACTGGCAGGCGACCGGCAAAGACCAGAATAAAATCTGGCTCCAGATGGCGGCGGGCTTCGGCTTCGCTGCGGGCTTCAACGGCAAGCGGGCGGGGAACAGTATTTGGCGAGTGACGCCGCAGCGCCAGGAAGCGATACTGAAATTTGGGGCGAGTTTGGGTAGACTGTGAACCAGCCATAGTGTTACCTCCGATAACATTGTGGTCAGAGGCCCGGTATGTGTTGCTGCACTGCCGGGCTTCGTTATGTCAACCTTGGATGGAATCAAGGTGTGTGCACACATTAAGTTATGGTGTGCGCACACGTCAAGGTTTTTAATCCTCACCACTTTACGTATAGTGTTATCACCTTCTTTAACGGAGTTAGGCATGGCAACCGGTAATAACAACAATAAATCCATTAAAAAAGGAATCCGCTTTCCGCATGAACTCATCGACGAGATCGACGCCAGCGTAGAGCGGGAGAAAGCCGATAACCCGAACGCCAATTTTTCCGCCTGGGTGCTGGATGCCTGCGGGCGTAAGCTGGACGCCGAAAAGCGCGATAAATCAAAAAAATAAGCACCGCTGGTGTGGCTGGCAGAATAGGGCGTTGCTCTGTTTTGGGCGAAAGTCAGCCCCTGACCGCGAACGGCCATAAATGGCGATGACATCATGAGTTAAACTCCGGTTGGTCGGTAATTGAATCGAAATAAGATCAAAACGGTGGCGACGGCGGTGTTATTCAGCCTCCGCGCCTGTGCCTGACGGGTTAATTCCCGGATTGCTGATCGCGTTCAGCAATCCGTTGTGACAGCCAGGTGTTAACCTCATCTTCAAACCAACCTACGCGGCGCAGGCCAATACGAAAGCCTTTCGGGAATTCCCCGGCGTTGATCATTTCCTGAAAGCTGCTGTCAGAGCTGACACGCAAAATAGCTTTCACTTCTTTTTTCAGCAGGATTTTTCTTTCTAACAGACTCATAAACAAGGATCTCCAGTAAAACCGATGCTATCCGTTCGGTACGAATAGTTAACCGGGATTACCGGTCAAAGTGTGGTAAGTCGGGGGAAATAGTTGGCTGGGTCAGAAATAGAGTTAGGTAATGAGTGGTGCTGGTTTGGTAACGGCCAGAATCTGATCTGGCCGTTACTCTGTCTGTGATCGTCAATTATGCGTCTGAGTTAAGCGACATGGCTGCCAGCGCTTCGCCAATTAACTTACGAAAAGATTCTGTTTTGTCGGGTTCACCGGTGCCGAATGCGCAACTCACCGCAAGCGCTGCATCTTCCGCCAGTTTTTTCTGATTCAGCTTGTTGCCCCACTTATAAACACCACCACTTTTACCTTCAAGCGCCTTTGCCAAACCCGCGATAAGAAGTAATGCGGTATCACGATTGGCGAATTCACCCCAATTTTCTGGTAATGGCGTGTCTTTTTTGGGATCGGAAAAGCCATACCAGGGTGAATCATCAGCAAGTAATTGGTTAGCCCACGGCCAAATCTCGGTAGCCAGGAAGGTGGCATCGTGAATTTCCGTGTTCTGATTGATAGTGTCTACGTCAATCTTGGTTGTCCAAATGTTGGTGGTGTCGCCCCATGCGTGCGTCGCTGAGGCGCGGATCGGTTTTATTACGCCAAATCTGACCGCCTGAAAAATGGTTTGTAGATAGTTTTCGGTTTCAGCTTCATGGTGGTAATAGGGAACGGAGTCAGGCAGGAAGTCATCAACGCAGTAAGAGACAGGCGCATCTTCGTTACCTTGCGATGCCATAACGCTAGCAACCTGTTGTGCTGTGACCTCGATCAGTCCCCGCATGTGTCTGGGTATTTTCAGCATATTCCCTCGGCTAGAGTGTCGAATGCAAAGGCTCGTGGTGATAGGGCCAGTGCAATGTACTGGTTTCTATCGGTTTTCACCGGATAGCGCCATTTTAGGAAGTGCTGTAACAGGAATCAACAAATAACTGTATAAATAAACAGTATTAGGCGTTAATCACTCGTAGCCCTTTTGCGCCGTCTGCGGCCATCGCCTTACCGGTGGCGGCGGTTTCAACAAACTCACCCCACCAGCACATCAGTACCTTGCGTTGCTCCAGATAGGTGGAACGGTTGTAGGCGCGGCGCACTTCATTGGTGTCAACGTGAGCTAGCGCGGCTTCGATGACGTCCGGCGGGAAGCCTGCTTCGTTGGCGGCGGTGCTGAAGATAGCGCGCAAGCCGTGGGACACCAGCACGCCTTTGTAACCCATGCGACGCAATGCGGCGTTAGCGGTTTGGCTGTTCATCGGCTGTTTCGGGTCTTTAGCGGAAGGGAACAGATATTCCCGGTGGCCGCTGATTGGCTTCATGGCGTCCAGAATGGCTAACGCTTGTGGGGGCAGGGGAATGACGTGCTCGCGGCGCATCTTCATGCGGCCTGCCGGGATTGTCCAGGTGTTCTGCGTAAGGTCTAGCTCGCTCCAGCGGGTTTCTGCGGCTTCAGCCGGGCGAGCGACGGTCAACAATTGCCATTCAATCAATAACCGGGTTTGTAGCTCGATGCTGGCGACCGATAGCGTTTTCATCAGGCCAGGTAATGCCTCTGGCCGGATGGTCGGCATATGGGTTTTCACCGGCGTCTGAAACGCTTTGCGGATCTTTGCTGCCGGGTTAGCCGGTATCAGGCCGGAGTTAACGGCATAGTCCATCACTTCGTTGATGCGCTGGCTAATCCGTTTAACGGTTTCCAGTTTGCCACTGGCCTGTATCGGTTCCAGCGCGGTGATGAAATGGCGCGCGGTAAGTTGGCTGATAGGCTGGTTTGCGATGAACGGGAACACGTATTTTTCCAATGAGCGCCAGATATCTTTGATGGTGTTCGCGGCCAGCGGTTGAGATTTTTTTACTTCATACCAGTCGGCGGCGACTTTGGCGAACGTGTTCAGGCTGATTGCCTGCTCTTGTTCGCGCTGCTGTTGCTGGTGGAATTGCGGATCGATGCCTTTTTCTAAAAGTGCTTTGGCTGCTTCGCGCATTTAGCGAGCGTTGGCCAAAGAGAGCGCTGGATAATTGCCAAAGGTGAGCGTAGTCCGCTTTTTGGTCTGTGGATGGTAATAGCGAAAGCGCCAGGTTTTTGTACCAGATGGTTTGACGAACAGCAGCAGCCCGCCGCCGTCATGCAATGACAATTCTTTATCCGTCGCTTTGGCGGCTTTGACTTCCGTGTTGGTGAGGGGCTTTGCCTGAATTGCCATGATCGTTTCCTTTGGGACTACGGTTTTATGGGACTATGCCGAGTTAGTCCCAAATGTAGTCCCAAAGTTTCCGGCTGTAAACGGGGTATCCCGGCAGATAACAGGCAACAAAAAACCCGCAAACTCAGAGAGGATGCGGGTTTCTGTGGGGTTTCCGTCAGTAACCGGTACTTACGGAAGTAGTATTTGGTCGGCACGAGAGGATTTGAACCTCCGACCCCCGACACCCCATGACGGTGCGCTACCAGGCTGCGCTACGTGCCGATGCTATGGGCCGCTATACTACCGTTTCCTGACTCGATTGCAATAGCCGCCCCAAACGACTGCTTTAGATTTAGGCAGTTAGTTGGCAATAAATCGCCGTTCAGTCGTCAACACTTGCAAGAGCAGCCCTAACTGCGGTTTTTCATTCGGTAACAGCCGGCCGTTGGCGTCATACGCGCGGTAGTTGCCGTTGCGACCTAACAGGATGACTTGTTGCGGTGTGACAATGGTCAGCGAATTGCCGTCTCCATTGAGCAGCCAGTTGGTTCGCCGCTCAGCGCTGAACAAGTCCTCACCTTGGGAGTAATCTTCCGCTGCGGTTTTCACATGCAGCAGGCGTTGCATCAGCGTGGTCATCACGTCTTTCGGGTCGGTCATTTTGCTGATGGTCTGCGCCGGGGTTTCCGGCCAGTGCACCACCAGCGGCACCTGTCGGTGTTCGCGGTTCATCGGCGACGGGTCGTCGTCTTTGAGGCGCTCGGCGCTGCTTTGCTCGGCGGTAATCACCACCACCGTTTTATCGAGCAGGTTTTTCTCCCGCAATGTAGTGATGATGCGGTCGATCTGCTCATCAATACTGGCGGTATCCTGACGGTAGCGACGTTGCTGTTCACCGGCGGCAAGCGGGCGACCGTTGCTGCCCGTGGTCGCGTGGTTGAACTCGATGAACGAGAACCAGGGAGAGCGGGTACCGGTATTGTTGTCCAGCCATTTGAGCCATTGCGTGGTGATGGCGTCATCGCTTTGTGGTTGTGCCGGCGGCAGCGAGAAGTCGGACAACAGCGCCTGACGGTACAACGGGCTGCTGAATCCGCTGGCGGAGAACAGGCCAAACTGGTAACCCTGCTGGCTCAAGGCGTCGATCAGCGCAGACGGTTTGCTGCTGCCGAGTATGCCGTCCATGTAGGTGGTGGAGATACCATAAAACAGGTTGAACAAGCCGCCGTCTTGCTGGGTTCCGGCGCTGAAATGGTTGCTGAAGCGTACGTTTTCTTCAGCGAAGCGTGCCAGATTGGGCATGGAATGGGGCGTATCCTGATCCGGTACGCTGTCCAGCACCACCAGCAGCAGGTTATAGCCGCTGCCGGCATCACGGAAGCGGATGTCGCTGAGCGGATATTCCACCGACACCGCATCCGGGTTGCCCTGCAACGCCAGACGACGCTCATATTCCTGTGCGTTGAGCAGACCGTGTTTTTCCAGAAAACGGCGTGCCGTCATCGGGTAGGAAAGCGGTAAATTGGCGCGTTGCATGGTAATCGGGCGGTAGAAGTTGGCGTCAGCCCAGATATACATCAAATGCGACAGGCAAAACGCAGCGATGAAAACCGTCGCCATCGGCCTGGCGAAGTGGCGTCGGTTCAGGCTGCGCAGCTTTTGCCAGCACCAGGTGCCGAATAACATCTCCACCATGAAGATCACCGGCACGCTGATGAACAGCAACTGCCAGTCACGCACCATCTCACTCTGGTCCGGGTTGGTGACCAGATCCCATACCGTCATGTTCAGGTGAAGATGGAAACGGCTGAACACGGCGGCATCGACAATCAGCAGTGTTTGGCCGGCGGTGGCGAGCGCGGCAGACAGGAAGCGCAGCAGTCGCTGCGACATCACAATAAATGTCAGCGGGAAAATGATCAGCAGGTAGGCGGAAAAACCGATAAAGCTGAAATGCCCTAGCCAGCTCACCAGAGAATAGACTCGCCCGGCCAGCGACGACGGCCAGTCGGCAACAAACAGATAGCGGCTACCCAGCCCCAGAGCGAGCAGAATGTTAAACAGGGCGAACCAGTGCCCCCAGCTGATCATCTGGGAGACTTTTTCACGGTAGCGCGGACGGTTGGTTACCATAAACGGGCCGGTACTCAGTGGATGTCGTTGGTTTTGATAGACGCCTGCAATGCGTCGGCAAACGAAGCAGCCAGCGCTTCGCGTTGTTTCGGATTAGCGATGCTGGTATTGAGCAGATTAGTGACCATGTTGCCGAGCACCATCAGTGCGAGATCGGTCGGGGTGTGGTGCTTTTCCAGCACATTGACCAAATCAGTCAGCAATTGTTCGATTTGTTCGTCACTATAACGGGATGATTGTGGCATAAAATCATGAATCTCTGATGATGAAAGGCCAATATATTACCGTATAGGGGCGTGCTTTTCCGCACTTTTATCAACGCCGCTCGCCAGAATCCGGTTGCTTTAAGTTGCATACCGGCACACCAGGTGCTTGAATACGCGCCTTACCAGTAAGGAGAGTTTATCATGAGTCTGGATATCGACCAGATTGCCTTGCACCAGCTCATCAAGCGTGACGAGCAGTCGCTGGAGATGGTGTTGCGCGATTCGCTGTTGACCGTGAACGGCGCGGTCAGCGATATGATGGCGGAGCTGCACCGTGTTTACAGCGCCAAAAGCAAGGCATACGGCCTGTTTAATGAAGAGAGCGAGCTGGCGGCGGCATTGCGTTCCTGCCGTAAAGGCGATGATGACTTTCTGGCCTTTTCCCGCGCGGCGACCGGCCGGTTACGCGATGAGCTGGCCAAATACCCGTTTGCTGAAGGCGGCGTAGTGTTGTTCTGCCAGTACCGTTATCTGGCGGTGGAGTATCTGCTGATTGCGGTGCTGAACAGTTGCAACAGCCTGCGGGTCAACGAACAGCTGGATATCAGCAGCACCCATTATCTGGACATCCACCATGCCGATATCGTGGCGCGCATCGATCTGACCGAATGGGAAACCAGCCCGGAATCCACCCGTTATCTGACCTTTTTCAAAGGGCGTGTTGGCCGTAAAGTATCTGACTTCTTTATGGATTTTCTGGCGGCAGCCGAAGGGCTGGATACCAAAGCGCAGAATAAAGGGTTGCTGAAGGCGGTGGATGAGTATTGCGCTGATGCACAACTGGATAAGAACGAGCGTCAGCAATACCGTCAGCAGGTGTACAGCTACTGCAACGAGCAGTTGCAGGCGGGCGAAGAAATCGAACTGGAAGCGTTGTCGAACGAGCTGCCGCCGTTGGGCGATAAAACCTTCCAGGCGTTTACCGCCGAGCAGGGGTATGAACTGGAAGAGAGCTTCCCGGCGGACCGCAGCACGCTGCGCCAGTTGACCAAATTTGCCGGTAGCGGCGGCGGGCTCAGTATTAATTTTGATGCGCTGCTGTTGGGAGAGCGTATTTTCTGGGACCCGGCCACCGATACGCTGACCATCAAAGGCACGCCGCCTAATCTGCGTGACCAATTACAGCGTCGGCTTGGCGGCGGCGAGCGCTGATTTTTCCTTTTTTCCCCTCTCTCCACCGGTTTCTCTGCGTGGAGTTTGCTCAGGCAGGGATTGTCGTCCCTGCCTGCAAACCGGTTTGGCAGCGTTTGCCCACTGTTTTATGATGGGTATTCGTCTGTGTGCGTTGTGAGATTCCCGTGCGTTCGACCTTTGACATGTTGCTGGCGGTGTACGACCGTGCGGCATTGATGCTTATCTGCCTGTTTTTCCTGACGCGGACACGCCATTTCCGCCAACTGTTGCAGCAGGATGAACACTCCCGCGTTGACCTGGTGGTGGTCACCGCCATCTTTTCACTGTTTGCGCTGTTTAGCACCTGGTCCGGTATTAACGTGGAAGGGTCGCTGGTGAATGTGCGGGTGGTGGCGGTGATGTCCGGCGGTATTCTGTTCGGGCCGTGGGTGGGGATCACCACAGGCGTGATCGCCGGTGTGCACCGTTACCTGATCGATATTCACGGTATTACGTCGGTCCCTTGCCTTATCACCAGCATTGTGGCCGGGTTTATGTCGGCCTGGATTCACCATCGCATCCCGCGTGATCGCCACTGGAGCGTGGGAATCGTCGGCGGGATGCTGTGCGAGTCGTTGACCATGCTGTTGGTGGTGCTGTGGGCGCGGCCGTTTTCGCTGGGGCTGGATATTGTCGCCCATATTGCGATTCCGATGATTTTGGGTGCGGTCAGTATCGGATTGATCGTGTTGCTGGTGCGTAGCGTGGAAGGGGAAAAGGAGGCGATTGCCGCCCGACAGGCCAAGCTGGCACTGGATATTGCCAACAAAACGCTGCCGCTGTTTCGCCATATCAATAGCCAGTCGCTCAGTACGGTATGTGAAATTATCCGCCGTGATATTGCTGCCGACGCCGTGGCGATCACCAACACCTCGCAGGTGCTGGCCTACGTGGGGGTCGGGGAGGAGAATTACCATAGCGGCGATCGCGAGCTTAGCCCGACGACGCAACTGGCACTAAGAAGTGGGAAAATCATCATTAAAAACAATGATGAGGCGTATCGCACCCCGGAAATCCATTCGATGATTGTGATCCCTTTGCGGGAAAAAGGCGAAGTAACCGGCACGCTTAAAATCTATTACCAACGGGCGCATCGGATTACCTGGTCGCTGCAAGAGATGGCTGTCGGGCTGTCGCAAATCATTTCCACCCAGCTTGAGGTGTCGCGCGCCGAGCAACTGCGTGATATGGCTAATCGCGCGGAATTACGGGCGCTGCAAAGCAAAATCAACCCGCACTTCCTGTTTAACGCACTCAACGCGATCTCTACTTCCATTCGGCTGAATCCGGATACTGCGCGTCAGTTGATTATCAACCTGTCGCGTTACCTGCGGTATAACCTGGAGCGCAATGAAGAGGAACTGATTGATATAAAAAGCGAGCTGTACCAGGTTAAGGATTACATCGCCATTGAGCAGGCGCGTTTCGGCGACAAGCTGACGGTGATTTACGAGATTGATGAAGACGTCAGTTGTCATATCCCTGGCCTGCTGATTCAGCCGCTGGTTGAAAACGCAATTGTTCACGGCATTCGATCTTGTAAAGGCAAGGGCGTAGTGACGCTGAGCATTCGGGAGCAGGGTGATCGCATTCGGGTGGCGGTGCGTGATACCGGCATCGGCATCAGCGATGAGGTGATTGCCCGCGTGGAGCGCAATGAACTGCCGGGCAATAAGATTGGCCTGCTCAACGTTCATCAACGGATTAAGCTGTTGTATGGCGAAGGGCTGCGAATCACTCGGCTTAATCCAGGCACCGAAATCGAGTTTTTTATTACGCGCGACAGCATGAACCGTTCGGACAATAGGGTGACGTTTCCTTCATGAACCGAACCGGCGGCAGGAGAACCGTGTGAAAGCAATCATTGTTGAAGATGAATTTCTGGCGCAGCAGGAACTGGGCTGGCTTATCAAACAGCACAGCCAGATTGAGGTGGATGCCGTCTTTGATGATGGCCTGGATGTGTTGAAATACCTGCAGGATAACCGGGTGGATGTCATCTTCCTTGATATCAATATTCCGTCGTTGGATGGGGTGATGCTGGCGAAAAATATCAACCAGTTTGCCCACAAGCCGCTGATTGTTTTCATTACCGCCTATAAAAACCATGCGGTGGAGGCGTTTGAGCTGGAAGCGTTCGACTATATTCTCAAGCCCTACCATGAAACCCGCATTGTCGGCATGTTGCAAAAACTGGAAGCAGCGTGGCAGCAACAGCAATTACCTGCTCATTCCAGCAGCGACAGCATCCGCCCGGCGCCGATGACCATCAATCTGCTCAAAGATAAGCGGATTATCGTCACCAATATTCATGATATCTATTACGCCGAATCCCATGAAAAGCTGACCTTTGTCTATACCCGGCGCGATGAGTTTGTGATGTCGATGAACATTACCGAGTTTTGTAGCCGGTTGCCGGAGGCCTATTTCTTTCGGTGCCACCGGTCGTACTGCGTGAATTTGAGCAAAATCCGCGAGATAGAGCCCTGGTTTAACAATACCTACATCCTCAAATTGAGCGACCTGGATTTCCAGGTGCCGGTCAGCCGCAGCAAGGTGCGGGAGTTTCGCCAGTTGATGCGGTTGTAGCGATGACGAGGCCGGACGTCCGACATCGTAAGGCGTCTTCACCGTCATTGATGCCGCTCTGGCGGCATTTCATTCCCTGATTGATGCCGTTCATGCCGTTATTAAATCGGTGGTCGTTCCCCCTCTTTATACTGGTGCCATTCGCAGGCCGTTTTGCCCGCATCTCTTCACACCAGAACAATCGAGGCTACCGTCATGAACGGAACACCAGTAAACCGCGGCGTTATTGTTGCCGGAACCGTCCTGACCCAAATGGGGCTGGGCACCATATACACCTGGAGTCTTTACAACCAACCGCTGGTCGACAAATTTCACTGGCCGCTCAGTTCGGTGTCGACCACTTTCTCCCTCACCAGTTTTTTTCTGGCGTTCGCCACGCTGTTTGCCGGGCGGATACAGGAACGCATTGGCATTCGCAAGCTGGCGTTGATGGCCGGTTTGGTGCTGGGGGTGGCGTTGATGGCGACATCCATGGTGTCGTCGCTGCCGATGCTGTGGCTATTGGTCGGGCTGGTGGTGGGATTTGCCGACGGCACCGCGTACATCACCACGCTATCCAACCTGATAAAGTGGTTTCCGAATCGCAAAGGCGTGATTGCCGGGGTATCCGTCGGCGCATACGGCACCGGCAGTCTGGTGTTTAAATACGTCAATAGCGCATTGCTGGCGCAGGTCGGCGTATCACAGACATTCTTCTGGTGGGGGATCATGGCGCTGCTGATGATTACCGGCGGTGCGATGCTGCTGAAAGATGCGCCGGTACAACCGATTCAGACGGCAGCTCAGGGTGGCAACGTCAACTTTACCGTCAGTGAAATGCTGCGTCGTAAAGAAGCCTGGTTGTTGTTTGTGGTGTTCTTCACCTCTTGCATGAGCGGGCTGTATCTGATCGGCATCGTGAAGGATATCGGGGTCACAATGGCCGGGCTGGATGCAATGACGGCCGCCAGTGCGGTATCGGCGATCGCGATTTGCAACACGGCGGGGCGTTTGATTCTTGGCTATCTGTCCGACAAAGTGGGGCGTTTGCGGGTGCTGAATTTTACGCTGTTGGTCACTGCATTGGCTGTTACAGTGATGGCTTTCCTGCCGCTTAACGCTATGACGTTCTTCCTGTGCACCGGGGCGGTGGCCTTCTGTTTCGGCGGAAATATTACGGTCTACCCGGCGATCGTGGCTGATTTCTTTGGCCTCAAGCATCACAGTAAAAACTACGGGCTGATTTATCAGGGGTTTGGTTTAGGCCCGCTAGCCGGTTCCTTTATCGCCGCTGCGCTGGGAGGGTTCCACAGTACCTTTATCGCCATTGCGCTGCTGTCGGTGGTTTCGCTGGTGATTACCCTGTTTATCCAGCCGCCGAAAGCACCGCGTGAGCAGGATGTCCCGCTGGTTGCCCAAGGTAGCCACGCCTGATTCGCCCGGCCTTTACTGTATCGCCGAACGCCACCGCCATCACGCCGGTGGCGTTTTTTTGGGGGAAGACGTAAGGAAGACCGCGTATTGGCGAGATAACGGGAAGCTGTCGATAAGGTGAAAACAAAAACGCCGCACAGTTGTGCGGCGTTTTTGCTGGCTCGTCGAAACGTTGTGGTGTAATTACACGCGAACGAAATCGATGTGAGTCAGTTTCGGCTTGAACGGATGACGCTGAACAGCCTGGATTTTTACTTTGGTTTCTTTGCCATCGACAACCAGGACGATTTCACCGTACAGGCCTTCGCTGTTACGATCTTCCAGGTTTTTAACGATATCGTGGTCCAGTTCGATGGAAACCGGTGCTTCGCTACCACCGTAAACGATAGCGGGGAATTTACCGGTAGTGCGCAGGCGGCGGCTCGCACCCTTACCCTGCTCTTTACGTACTTCTGCGTTGATAGTAATCATTGCTTTCTCTACTTATATAAAATGACCCTGTTACAGGCGACCCAGCAACAGGCAGGATAATCCGCTTTGTTCAAATAACCATACCCTTCATACTTCAAGTTGCAGGTGTGTTGGCTGCGTTCGTTCACCCGAATCACTTACCTGAGTAAGCTCATCGGGATGAAATGAGAGACATCCTGTCTCTCACCGGAGGCCAGCCGTTGGCTGGTCAAATTCGTTCCCGACGAATTTGTCACTCTCTTGCCGCCTTCCTGCAACTCGAATTATTTTGGGTATATGTTGATATTCGAAATAAAAGCGGGCGAGATTCTAGCGGAATATGGCGGCGCGGGCAAATAAAACCACTGCAAGCTAGCCGCGCAGTTCGTTTGCCCGGCGATAGCGGCCCTGATAATCGAAGATTTTTTCCCGCACCTGCCAGAATTTGCCCTGTAGACGGGCCACCACGAAGTCCGGCGCGCGCAGCAGCACCTGCTGCGTCACCACATCGTCAGCATTCTGCCAGTGAAAAGGAACGCCGGGCGCGCGCTGATGCACCCGCAGAAAAACATGGCTAAACGCGTTACGCTGGGCGGCCGTGTGCAGCCGAAAGCGTTCGCTGACATCAGCACCGTCTTCGTCGTAATAGGTGATGCGCAGCCATTCGCCTTTGGCGTCGGTGCCGTGTTGCAGGCGCATGCCGCTACAGCGCAGCACCAGCGCATCTTTGAGCTTCAATGCGGCTTTCAGCATATCATCCGGGTCGACCAACAATGCATCGCAGGTCTGGCAGCGTCGCGCGGCAATATCGTTTTCCGCGCCGCAGTGCGGGCAGCTTTTGAAGCGGAAGCGGTAGTCGCATTGTTGTCTCCGCCCTTGTTCATCGTCCTGCCAGCCCTGACAGCGGCGGCCGTAATGTTCTATTACGCTGCCGTCATCGGTGCATTTCCCCCAGAACAAGTTGGCGAAACCGCATTGCGGGCAGAATACCTGTACCGGCTGGCTGTCGCTGTGCGGTTTACTGTTGCCGACTTCCGGCGTGTAGAGATCGAAAGGGTTGCCGGCATAATCCAGGATCAGGCAGTCGGTTTTACCGGGAAACAAACGCAAGCCACGCCCGATGATTTGCTGATAGAGGCTGACGGATTCGGTTGGCCGTAAAATGGCGATGGCGTCGACATGTGGCGCGTCAAAACCTGTCGTCAACACCGACACGTTAACCAGATAACGCAATTGCTGCTGTTTGAAGGCGCTGATGAGTGCGTCTCGCTGTGGGGTAGGCGTTTCCCCGCTGATAAGCGCCGCTTCGCCAGGCGGTAACAAGCCTTCGATTTCCCGCGCATGTTCCACCGTGGCGGCAAAGATCATCACGCCTCGCCGGTGTGTCGTGTATTCGATAATCTGGCGAATGATGAGCGGGGTGACCCGCTGCTGACGCTTCAGCTCCCGGTTCAGATCCGCATCGCTGAACGATCCATTATTGAACAGCCCGTTGCTGCGCGCCGCCAGTTGGCTGAAGTCATATTGCACCACCGGCATATCGAGCCGATCCGGTGGCACCAGAAAACCGTGGCGGATCATGTAGCGCAGCGGTAATTCGTAGATACAGTCGCGGAACAGGCAGCTCTCGTCGCCGCGGATCATACCGTGATAATGGTATTGATAGATCCAACCCCGGCCCAGGCGATAGGGGGTGGCGGTCAATCCCAGCAACCGCAACTGGGGATTGGTCTGCTGTAAATGCCGGATGATTTGCTGGTACTGGCTGTTTTCATCATCGCTGATTCGATGACACTCATCGACGATCAACAGTGAGAACGCCTCATCGAATTTTCCGGGGTGACGCGCCACTGACTGCACACTGCCAAACACCACTTTGCCTTCGCTGTCGTGCTGATTGAGTCCGGCGGCGAAAATATCCGCCGGTAAACCCAGCGCGCAATATTTGGCGTGATTCTGCTCAACCAGTTCCTTGACGTGCGCCAGTACCAATACCCGCCCGCGCGCCAGCCGTGCCAGCTCAGCAATCACCAGGCTTTTGCCGGCGCCGGTGGGTAAAACGATCACCGCCGGGGCGGTGTGCTGGCGAAAATAGGCAAGGGTGGCGTCAACCGCTTCTTGCTGGTACGGGCGCAGTGTAAATGACATCAGTGGCGGCAGATTTTGCTTTCGTGGGTAGTAAAGCCGTTATCTTGCGCAATGAATTTGCCTTTGTCAGCCAGAAATTGCACCAGTCCGGCAGCCGTCATGTCGGCGGCGGAGCAGGTGTGAAAACGGGCATCGCGGCCAAAACGTGCTTCGATGGCGGCAATCAGTTCATCAGTGGTAAAGGATCTGTTGGCGGCCACCATCATATGTAATACTTCATGGCCGTGAATCGATGACATAATAGGTCTCCTGATAATTATCGGGCGATCGATCATCGCCAGTACGGCGAGACGTCGCGGTTATACTTGCTATCGTGTGCCGGCCGATAAGGCCAGGCGGCAGAATAGTAAAGTTGCTTTTATTATGCTTTTTTAAACGGTACAGAGAGGCGGTCTACATCAATATCCGGCCTGAAAGAGGATATTCGGTGTGAAAGACAGTGCCTTATCCCGGTCAGGCGGCGTTACGTCCGTACCTGACCGGTAATTCGTGATCACCATAGGCAGTCATTCATTAATGCGATTGGATAAATTTCTTTCCCAGCAGTTGGGGATCAGCCGTTCGCTGGTCGCGCGCGAGTTGCGTGCGCAGCGTGTGACGGTTGACGGCGAAGTCATAAAAAACGGTGCATTCAAACTGCTGCCGGAGCATGAGGTGGCGTTTGACGACAATGTGCTCGAACAGCAGAACGGGCCGCGCTATTTCATGCTCAACAAGCCGCTGGGGTATGTGTGCTCGACCGATGACCCTGACCATCCAACGATTTTGTACTTTATCGATGAACCGGTCGCGCACAAACTGCACGCCGCCGGGCGGTTAGATATCGATACCAGCGGTTTAGTATTGTTGACCGACGACGGTCAGTGGTCGCACCGCATTACCTCGCCGAAACACCACTGCGAAAAAACCTATCTGGTGACGCTGGAGCAGCCTTTGGCGCCGGATACCGCAGAGAAGTTTCAGGCCGGCGTACAGCTTCACGGCGAGCAGAGCCTGACGCGCCCGGCCACGCTGGAGGTTCTCTCTGAGCATCGGGTGCGCCTGACCATCAGCGAAGGGCGTTATCACCAGGTGAAACGCATGTTTGCCGCGGTGGGCAATCATGTGGTGGCGTTGCATCGTGAGCGTATTGGCGCCATTACCTTGGATGATGCGCTGGAGGCGGGCGAATATCGGCCGTTGACGCCGGAAGAAATCGCCGGCATCGGGCAATAACTGCACGCAGTCAATTGTTGATACGTTATCCGGTGTAACGTCTTGATCCCCGCCGCTCCGTGGCGGGGTGCTTCCTTTTATCTGGAGAACCGCTTTTCGTGCCATCACCCTCATCTTCGCGCGTCGGTCTGATTTTTATTCTGGGATTAATATCGATGCTGATGCCTATCGCCATCGATATGTATTTGCCGGCGTTGCCGGTGATTGCAAAAGAGTTTTCGGTCGATCCGGGCCGGGTGCAGATGACGCTCAGTTCATATGTGCTCGGTTTCGCTATTGGTCAGATCTTTTACGGTCCGATGTCGGACAGCATCGGGCGTAAACCGGTGATTCTGGGCGGGGTTCTGGTCTTTACGCTGGCGGCCGCAGCCTGTGCCTTGTCGCAAACGGTCGACCAACTGATTCATATGCGCTTTCTGCATGGCCTGTCGGCGGCTTCAGCCAGTGTGGTTATCAATGCGCTGATGCGGGATAGATTCTCGAAAGATGAATTCTCGCGCATGATGTCGTTCGTGATTCTGGTCATGACGGTGGCGCCGCTGCTGGCACCGATTATTGGCGGCGCGCTGCTGTTCTGGCTGAGCTGGCATGCCATTTTCTGGACGATAGCCGCGGCATCGCTGGTTGCGACGGTGCTGGTATGGCTGTTTGTGCATGAAACTTTGCCGGCCGAACGGCGACAGCCTTTCCATCTGCGTACTACGGTGAGGAATTTTTTCCAGTTGGTGCGTCATCGCCGTGTTTTCAGTTATATGTTTGCCAGCGGACTGTCGTTTTCGGGGATGTTTGCTTTTTTGAGCGCCGGGCCGTTTGTCTACATCGACCTGAATGGCGTGTCACCCCAACACTTTGGTTACTATTTTGCGCTGAATATCGTGTTCCTGTTTTTGATGACTTTGCTCAATAGCCGCATTGTGTCGCGTATGGGGGCGATGTTCATGTTTCGGTTGGGGCTGCTTATCCAGTTTATGATGGGGATATGGCTGGTGGCGGTTTGTAGCTTTCATCTGGGGTTTATCCCGCTGGTGTTTGGCGTGGCGGTATTCGTCGGGTGCGTCGCGACGGTGGCGTCTAATGCCATGGCGGTGATTCTTGATGATTTCCCGCATATGGCCGGGACGGCATCCTCACTGGCGGGTACGATGCGCTTCGGGTTGGGGTCGCTGGTAGGGACATTGTTGTCGCTGGCTACTTTCCAAAGTCCCTGGCCGATGGTGGGCGCGATGGCGTTCTGTTCAACCGGCGCATTCGGTTTATTTCTGTACGCAGGCCGCCGCTAATCGTCATCTCCTGATGTGTCCTTTCCTGATGTTGCCGCCGGCGTGTTGTCGGCAGTGTTCCCGCCCGCGTTCTTAAAATGTGAAAAAGTTGAACCAAAAGTGAACAATTAGAAGAAATGGGTTGAGATATTGGGAATAAAAGGTTACATATAGCGCAAAATCGATCAAGAACGTGATCTTGCTAACGTTTTGAACGGTTGTCACGCTGAGTGCCATGCTTCTGGGGCGGCCTCATCATGAAAACATGTTACTTTTTTGTGTCGCTATCGTGGTAAAAAAGATGCGAAGCAAAGAAAACTTGTGAATTTATGTTATAATTTTGTGAATTTATGGCAGCTTAGCTGAGGAAGACCGCTGTGAATACTCTCCAACTTTCGGTAGTTCATCGCTTGCCGCAAAGTTACCGATGGTTATCGGGTTTTACTGGCATAAAAGTTGAACCGATTCCACTTAGCAGCATGGATGATGACAGTTGTCTGATTGGTTTTAAACTACTCAGCCACGACGGTGAAGAAGCCCGTCAGATTATGCGCCATCTCAACCAGTCGCTGGATGAGATTCAACTGCAGTGCGCCGTTGTGGAGTGGGAGGGCGAGCCATGTCTGTTTTTGCATCGTCATGACGAGAGCGCCGCGATGTGCCGCCTGAAAGACGTGGGCGTGGCGATCGCCGAGTCCGTATGCGCGCAGTATCCTTTCTAAGCTCGCCGCATCGAAAAAAACTGTAGTCGCTGTTCTCCCGCCCGGCCTGATGCCTGCCAGACTGCGCAAGTATCAGGCCGGGAGCACATCAGGCGGATAACCGTAGCAATTGCCGGGTGTAGTCCTGCTGCGGGTGTTCAAAGATCTGCCGACAATCGCCTTGCTCTATCACTTCGCCGTGCCGCAGTACAATCACCTGATGGCACAGCGAGCGTACCACGTGCAGATCGTGACTGATGAACAGATAGGCCAGTTGATGGGTCTGTTGCAGGGTTTTTAGTAACGCCAGAATCTGCGCCTGGACGGTGCGATCAAGCGATGAGGTGGGCTCATCGAGAATCAGCAGTTCCGGCTGTAGGATCAGTGCCCGGGCGATAGCGATACGTTGCCGCTGGCCGCCGGAAAATTCCGCCGGATAGCGATGACGGCTGTCCGGGTCCAGCCCGACTTCCTGCATCGCCTGAATCACCCGCTGCGTCTGTTCCGCCGCGCTTAACGGGTAATGTACCCGTAGCCCTTCGGCAATAATCTGTTCCACATTTAAACGGGGATTCAGCGAACCGTTGGGATCCTGAAACACCACCTGAATACGGCGACGAAACGGCAGCATCTGCTTGCGGTTAAAGCGGTGTAGCGGTTGGCCATCGAACCAGATCTCGCCACTACTGCGTAGCAAACGCAGCAATGCCAGCCCGGTGGTGCTTTTGCCGGAACCGGATTCACCCACCAGTCCGATGCTTTCGCCGCGGCGCAGACGAAAACTGAGCGCCTGTAGCACCGATTTTTCCCCTACGGTACGGCGCAGCAGGCCACGTTTGATGGGGAAGCTGACGCCCAGTTCCCGGACATCCAGCAGCGTTGACGCCTCCTGCGCCAGCGGCAGCGCTTCTCCGGTCGGCTCGGCATCCAGTAACTGCCGGGTGTAAGCGTGCTGCGGCGTGCTGAACAACCCGTGGGTGCGGTTCTGCTCGACGCAGCGTCCGGCCTGCATCACCACGACCCGGTCTGCAAATCGGCGCACAATGTTCAGGTTATGCGTAATGAACAGCAAACTCATATTCAGTTCCTGCTTCAGTTCATTGAGCAAATCCAGAATTTGCGCCTGTACGGTGACGTCCAGCGCGGTAGTCGGCTCATCGGCGATTAACAGATCGGGTTGCGTCAGCAATGCCATGGCGATCATCACCCGCTGGCGTTCGCCGCCGGAAAGCTGATGGGGAAAATCCGCCAGCCGTCGTGCCGCCTGACGAATCCCGACGCGTTCAAGACAACCGATGATCTCGCCCCGGGCGGCTTCATGGCGCATTCCCCGATGCAACACCAGCACTTCCGCCAACTGTTTTTCGATGGTATGCAGCGGGTTGAGTGATACCATCGGCTCCTGAAAAATCATCGCTATCCGTTCGCCGCGCAACTGGCGTAACCGCTGTTCATCGGCGTTTAGCAACGATTCGCCGGCGAATAAAATGTCGCCCTGCGGGTAGACGACCGGCGGCGAAGGTAACAGGCGCAGTACCGACAGCGCGGTGACGCTTTTGCCGGAGCCGGATTCACCGACCAGCGCCAGCGTTTCACCGGTTTCAACGCTGAATGAGACCTGGTCGACCACTTGCCGCTGCAGGCCGCCGTTGCGAAAGGCAATGCTCAGATCGCGAATTTCAAGTAAAGGTTGTGCGGACATATCAATGCGCCTTGCCTGGGTCAAAGGCGTCGCGAACCGCTTCGCCGATAAAAATAAGCAGTGACAACACCACCGCCAGCACCATGAAGACCGTAATGCCGAGCCACGGCGCCTGTAGATTGTTTTTCCCTTCCAGCAACAGTCCGCCGAGCGAAGCGGAACCCATCGGCAGACCAAAACCCAGAAAATCGAGCGAGGTCAGGGTGGTGATGGAACCACACAAAATAAACGGCAGGTAGGTGAGGGTGGCGACCATGGCGTTGGGCAACATGCAGCGAAACATGATGGACCGATCGCTAACACCCATCGCCTGTGCGGCGCGGATATAGTCGAAATTGCGGGTACGCAGGAATTCCGCTCGCACCACCCCTACCAGCGCCATCCAGCCAAACAGTACCGTAATCCCCAGCAGCCACCAGAAATTCGGCTGAATGACGCTGGAGAGCAGGATGATCAGAAACAGCGTCGGCATGCCGGACCAGACTTCGATAACGCGTTGTCCCCACAGATCGACACGACCACCGTAATACCCCTGAGACGCGCCCACTACGATGCCAATCAGGCTGGACAGTAGTGTCAGCGCCAGCCCGAACAGAATGGAAATACGAAAGCCGTACAGTATCTGCGCCAGCACGTCGCGTCCTTGGCTGTCGGTGCCGAGCAGGTTTTGGCTCGACGGCGGCGAAGGAAACGCGCTCTGGGTGGTGTAATTGATGGTGTCGTAGCGGTAGTGAATCAACGGCCACAACGACCAGCCGCCTTGCTCCAGCCGCTGTGCCAGCCAGGGATCACGGTAATCAGCCGGCGTGGCCAGAGGGCCGCCGAAGGTGGTTTCGCTATAATCCACCATGAACGGGGCATACCATTGCCCGTTGTAGCGCACCAACAAGGGTTTATCGTTGGCGATCAGTTCGGAACATAGCGTAACGGCAAACAACGCCAGGAAAATCCACAGCGACCAGTAGCCGCGACGATTAGCGCGAAAGCGTGCCCAGCGCGCCTGATTAATGGGGCTTAGACGGCTCATTGGCGCTCCTCGAAGTCGATACGTGGGTCAACCAGCGTATAGGTCATGTCGCTGAGAATGTTCAGCAGCAGGCCGATGAGGGTAAAAATGTATAGCGTGCCGAACATCACCGGGTAATCGCGTTGCAACGTGGCGTCGTACCCCAGTAGCCCGAGGCCGTTGAGGGAGAACATCACTTCGATCAATAGCGAGCCGGTAAAAAACATGCTGATGAAGGTGGCGGGGAAACCGGCGATCACCAGTAACATGGCGTTGCGAAACACGTGGCGATAGAGAATTTTTTTCTCATCCAGCCCTTTGGCGCGGGCGGTGATCACGTATTGTTTGCGGATTTCATCCAGAAATGAGTTCTTGGTGAGCATGGTCAGCGTGGCGAAGCCGCCAATCACCATCGCCAGCACCGGCAGTGCGATATGCCACAGATAATCGATGATCTTGTCGAACCAGGATAGGCTATCAAAATGTGGCGATACCAGCCCGCGCAGCGGGAACCAATCAAGATAGCTGCCGCCGGCAAATAGCACGATCAGCAGAATCGCGAACAGAAACGCGGGAATAGCGTATCCGACAATGATCAGCGTGCTGCTCCAGACGTCAAAGGCGGAGCCGTTGCGCACCGCTTTTTTAATGCCGAGTGGAATGGAAACCAGATAGATAATCAACGTACTCCACAGCCCAAGGGATATTGAAACCGGCATACTCTCTTTAATCAGCGCAATCACCGACGAGCCGCGAAACAGGCTGTTGCCGAAGTCAAACCGCACGTAGTCCCAAAGTAGTTTGACGTAACGCTCGTGCAGCGGTTTATCAAAACCGTAGCGTTTAGTGATTTCGTCGATCACTTCCGGGTCCAGCCCACGCGCGCCGCGGTAAGTATTTTCCACCGATGGCTTGCCACCACCCGGCCCGCGCGCCAGCCCGCCGCCGTCCCCGCCGGCGCCGAAACCGCTGCCCTGGCCCATTTCAATGGAGGCAATAGCCTGGTCGACCGGGCCGCCCGGCGCTATTTGCACAATAAAAAAGTTGATGGTGATGATGGCCCACAACGTGGGGATCACCAGCAATAATCGACGTAACAGGTAAGTTCCCACATCGGCTCCTTATCGACGCGCCGCCGGCAATGTGGCGGCTTTCTCTGCGTCATACCACCAAGTGTCGATGCCCAGCGTATAAGCCGGACGGGTCGCAGGCATGGCGAATTTATTCCAGTAAGCGAAACGGTCGTGGTTGGAATACCACATCGGTATGGCGAACTGATTCCAGGTCAGCACTCTGTCCAGCGCCGGTCCCAGCGACAACAGCGCCGGCTTGTCGCCCTGATGGCGAATGATGTTGTCAATCAACTGGTCGATGGCGGCGTCCTGTACCCCCGGCGAGTTGTAGGAGGAGTTGATATAGGCTGAACTCCAACTGACGGCCAGATCCGAGCTGGGGTAGGGCATCGCCGGATACAGCTTCGGGATCATGTCGAAATCGCGCTTGCGAAACCGGTTGTTGAACTGCGGGCTGTCGACGCTGCGCACTTCCATGCGGATACCGAGTCGCGCCAGGCTATGCTGGAACGGCAACACATAGATGGCGTTGGCGGCACTCGGCAGCAGCAATTCGAAACGGAAAGGCTGGCCGGTTTTTGTATTCACCAGTACCTGATTTTTCAACTCCCAACCGGCCTGTTGCAGCAGTTGTAACGCGTTGAGCAGACCGGCGCGGTCATAACCACTGCCATCGGATTCCTCCGGCCGGTACGCCGGGCCAAACACCTCGGCGGGAATTTTGTCTTTCAGCGGCGTCAGCCAGGCCAGTTCTTCTGCCGATGGCATTCCCCGCGCTGCGTACTCGGTGTTCTGGAAAAAGCTGTAGGGGCGCTGATAGCTGTTAAAAAATAGCGCCTTGTTCATCCAGTTGAAATCAAAGGCGAGCGCCAGCGCCCGACGCACCCGGCGATCGCTAAACTGAGGCCGCTGGGTATTGAATACCAGCCAGCGGGTATCCTGCGCCGCCTGATTGGTTTCATCCTTCTTCAGAATATACCCCCGCGCGAAGTTGCCGCCGTCATATTGAGTCGCCCAATGTTTCGGTGACCCCTCGATACGCAGATCGAAGGCGCCGGCCTTGAAGGCTTCCAGCGCGACACTGTCGTCCAGATAATAGTCGTACCGTAATTGGTCGATATTGTAGCGACCCCGGTTGACGGGCAGATCGGCCGCCCAGTAGTCGGTTACACGGGAGTAAATGACGTATTGCCCCATGCGGTAATCGGTGATGCGGTAGGGGCCGCCGGCCAATGGCGGCGTGCTCAGCGGATCACTGAGTTTGTGGTCGCGCCAGAATTTCTCCGGCATCGCCGGCAGCGTCAACATCCCCAGCATTTTTTCTTTGTCGGGGTCGGGGAAAGTGAAACGTACGGTATGCGGTGTGATGGCCTTGGCTTCGGTGCCTTTGTAGTAGACGCGGAATTGCGGCACGCCCTGCGTCATAAACATATTGAAGGTGAATGCCACGTCAGCGGCGGTCACCGGCGAGCCGTCGTGGAAACGTGCGGCAGGGTTCATGTCCACTTCAAGCCAACTGTAGTCGCTGGCGTAACGTGCGGTAAGCGCGATCAGCGGGTAGTAGCTACCCGGTTCGTCTTCCGAACTGACGTACAGCGAATCGTACAGGCTTTCGGTGCGAGCGGCGGCCAGGCCGCGCAAGGCAAAACGGTTGAAGTTATCGAAGGTACCCAGTGCACTCAGCGTGATTTTACCGCCTTTGGGTGCCGATGGATTAGCGTAATCGTAGTGGGTGAAGCCCTGCGGGTACTTCGGATCCCCCAGCGTCGCAAACGCATAGGTTTGCTGCGTGACGGGGGCCGCGTGCGCCAGCCAGGCGCTGGCGGACAGCATGGCGGCGAGAATGGCACGTGTAAACATCGAAATGGCAGACTCCTGATAACCTCATGTTTCTCCGCGTGAAAAGCAGGCTTGCCGGAGAAAGTGCCTGAAATTCCTGGCAATCGCGATGCCGGACGCTATAGCGCTCTGTTTTACCATGAAATCAGATGTCAAACCTACTGTTAATCGATCCAAGTTGTTACCTGAACCGATATCGGGCTATAAATAAAAAACGCCGCTGTCTGACGAGCGGCGTTTTACGTTTGTTTGGGCAACATCAAGGGAAAGGAAAATCAGCTGTGCGGTTCCTGTTTCAGCACGCGGCGTGCTTCACGGTAGCGTGGCTTCCAATAGTTGTCATCCATGCTGGAAATCGTCACACCAATACTGGTGGATGCATGAACGAATTGCTGGTTACCCAGGTAGATACCCATGTGGCGGCCGGTTGAGCCTGCGTGGAACACTACCAAATCACCTGGACGCAATTTATTGCGTTGGATTTGAACGCCGATATCCTTCTGCTCATAGCTGGAACGGGGTAAATCCATACCAAATTGTTCACGGAAAGTCCGCTGAACGAAACCGGAGCAATCAATACCTTTACGGCTGTCGCCACCGAGACGGTAACGCACGCCTTTCCAGCTCGCGTATTGTTCAAGCAACCTGGATTTGACTTCCACGTTGCGAACCATCGCTTCGAATTCATCCTGAGAGGCTTGTAGTGAAGGGTCACCACCGTTAACTACACGCCTATCAGTTTGATTATTAAGACTTGCATTGTTGCTTGTACAGGCCGAAAGCGCTATCGCCATCGCCACGGCAGGCAAGGCCCGCCAGATATATCTCAGAGTCGGTTGAGATTTGACCATTGTTGTTGTGTTCCCTTGATGTCCTTAGCGATTCAATCGCTATCGCTGTGTTTATGAACGATGCATCTATTGATTGATGCATCTATTGGGCGATGTATCTACTGATCGATGTATCTATGCCAAACAAAACGAGTGTCAGACTAAAGTACTACTATTACCGGGACAATTATTCGTCAGTTAATTTGTGCAACACCGCACATTATTATTGATGTTGCAACATTTATTTAACTGGCCGGACATCTGCCGATAAATCACAAACCTTGGTGACCATACCCTAACGAAAATCAGATTGCGAGTTTTTTTGTCTCTTTTGTTAATACGATTTCGTGATGAAATCTTTGATGTCAGCCCGATAAAAACCTGCTACAGGCGTTCAGAACGAGAAATTACAGGGAGAATAACGCCCGGACAGACATTCTGACGCCCGTTAATCGCTGCCTGAGCGTGCCGCCGACACCACTTAGAGTAACCGTGCATCCAGCAACTGCTTTTGTAACTTGTTCCATTCCGCTTCAGACTCATTAATGATTTCGATGCGGCTATCTGGCGGTGATACCGATTGTGTTTCAATGCGCAGGTCGAATCCCTGGCGGTTGACCACCAGTGTGCCCTCCGGAATGCGCATCACCCCTTTAACGCGGCTTACCGGTGCCAGGCGTACCCAGTCCAGCAGACTGGCGGTATTGAATTGGGTCTCGCCATCAAAAATCCAGCCGCAGGCGTAATAACCCTGTCCTTGATTAAGGGCGCGGCGCCAGCTTTCCCGGCCGGTCAGTTTCAGTGCGGCCAGCCCGGTTTTGGCAGCGGCGGAGTGATGATGGTGACGGGCATCCGGCAGCGCATTGTGGTTTTTCCGCGGCAGGTCCAGTATTGCCGTGTCCAACTGTCCTTGAGACAGCGTGATCAGGCGACGATCCTGCCCCTGCTGCTGATACCAGTCTTGCAACGCTGCGCGGTCACTGTCCTGCCAGGTATCTTCCTTGTTGGCGACGATGACGTCTGCTGCGGCGAGCTGATCGCGGAAGTTCTCATTCTCGCTATAACGGCTGTCGCCGAGCTGGCGCGGATCGAGCAAACAGAAGGTCGCCTGTAGCTGAAGCCACGGCTGGTAAGCCTCCGAGTTCAACAGCGTCAGAATTTGCTTCGGGTGACCAAGACCGGTCGGTTCAATCAACAAACGATGTGGTTTTTTCTGCAGCAACATGTTGAGGCCCACTTGCATCGGCAGGCCGTTGACGCAGCACATGCATCCGCCGGGGATCTCTTTGAGCAGGGCACCGGAGTCGCTTAACAACGCGCCGTCGATGCCGATTTCACCAAACTCATTCACCAGCACCGCCCAGGTTTCGCCTTCGGGTTTATGAGAGAGCAGGTGTCTGATGGTGGTGGTTTTACCGCTACCGAGAAAGCCGGTAATCAGGTTTACTTTCGTCAACACTGGAGTCTCCTTGCGTGTGCGGGATGCGTCTGACATGGACTGTCAGACGCGGGGACGGTTGGTGAGGCGCTTGCTGTAATTTAGTCCGCGCGGCCCATGTAGCGGCGTTCAGGGATGTGAATACGGATTTTTTCGCCGGCGCTCAGGTATTCCGGCACCTGAATGACCAAACCGGTCGTCAGCGTGGCGGGTTTGTTGCGGGCGCTGGCGGAGGCGCCTTTAATGCCGGGTGCGGTTTCAACGATTTCCAGATCGACCGTCTGCGGCAGTTCCAGCGCCAGCAGTTGCCCATCCATGGTTAATACCTGAATGCCCGGCATGCCGCCTTCCGGAATAAACAGCAGTTCGTCTTCGATCTGCTCTTTCTTGAAGGTATACGGCGTGTAGTCTTCCTCGTCCATAAAGATGTATTCATCGCCATCAATATAAGAGAAGGTGACGGAACGGCGGGTTAGGGTGATGGTATCCAGAATGTCATCGCCTTTAAAACGTTCTTCCACCTTCAGGCCGGTACGGACATCGGCGAAACGCATTTTGTACAGCGTACTGGCACCGCGGGCGCTGGGGCTTTGGATATCGATATCTTTTACCAGCAACAATTTACCGTTGTAGTTAATGGCCATGCCGCGTTTGATCTCATTTGCTCTTGCCATGGGATATACCTTAAATAAAGAAGAGAAATTTTTGTGGCGACACGTTACTCGTCAGGATGGGTTCAGGCAAGCGGGAATTGTGGCGGCCAGACACCAGACAAACCACCGGCTGGATAAAACACGGCGGAAATGAAAACGGCGCCAAACCGGCCGAAAATAGAGTAGTGGCCTTGCGGTCGACAGCCTGTTAGGCTCTGCGGCCTGAATATAGCGACGGGAATCTCCGGAGGTCACTGATGGAATGTCGCCCTGATTGCGGCGCCTGTTGTATCGCGCCTTCTATCTCCAGCCCGATTCCCGGTATGCCGCAGGGAAAACCGGCCAACACGGCCTGTATCCATCTGGACGAGCACATGCGTTGCGGTCTGTTCTTTTCGTCATTGCGTCCGGCGGTGTGCCGAGGCTTGCAGCCTCGCCGCGACATGTGCCGAAATGATCGTGATGAAGCGATGTTCTACCTTATCCGACTGGAAGACGCCACCGCGCCGTAACAAGCTCAAACGTCGCGGATGCGCCACATACAGAGGACGGCGCCGGCCAGCATGGCGACGGCGATAACGAAACCGGCATGATAGCTCCAGACTTCCGCCACCACGCCTGCCAGCGATCCGGAGATGATCCAGCCGACCCGGGTGGTATTGGTGAACAGCGTCGTGGCGGCCCCGGCCTGACCCGGCATCAGATCCTGAAAGTACAACATCCCCATACCGGCCAGAATACCGATGAAAATGGCATTCATCAGTTGCAGAGCCAGCAATGCCCATGAGGCGTTCAGCAGCATCAGCCCGGCATAGAAAAACAGCCCGGCGATTACCGCCAGCCGCATCAGCAGGCGTTTACCTAAGCGATTAGCCAGATAACCGGCCAGCAGCATCACGGGAATTTCCAGTCCGGCGGCCGTGCCCATCATTACACCGGCCAGCTTTTCCGGTAACTGCAATTCATGGACCAGATACAACGGCATATTGATCAAATAGATCCCGTTGCAGGTCCACATCAGGGTACAGGCGCTAAACAGTAACAGCGTATCGCGCCGATTCTGCCGGGGGGACTCCAGCGTCGCGGCGGATTTCACCCGGGTTTTCGGCATTGACGGTAGGAGCTGCCAGACCAGTAACCCACACAACACAAACACCGTTGCCGCCGTCAGGTACATCACCGGGAAGCCGAAGCCCAGCGACAGCGCGAAGGCGACCGGCGGCCCAATTACCCATGACAGGGAAATCTGCGCCCGCATGACTGAGCTGAACATGGCTGCACCGCGGCCGTTACGGTCGGCATGTTCCCGTGCCAATGCAAACAGTTGCGGGTTGGCGGTGGAGCCGAAACTCGACAGCAATACGCCGACAAACAACAGAACAAAATAGTTACGGTTCCAGGCATACAGCAGGCAGGCCAGCGCTCCCAACAGGCAACACTGCAATATCAGTGTTTTGCGGTCGCCCTGATGATCCGAATACGTGGCCAGAATTTGGCTGACAATGATGCCGATCACCGCGCTGCCGGTATAAAACAGGCCGACCATGAACGGACGCGCCTGTACTTCCGTCGACAAGAACAGACTGAGCGTGGGGAGTTGCAGCGCACCGGCGATCCCGGTCAAAAAAGCGATCACCAGAAATGCGAAAGACGTCAGGTCGGGCAGGCGCCGGGCTGAGCGGGCAGAAGAAAGTGTCATGCTGAATTCAGGTTAGAGAAAGAACAGGGAGAAAACCGAACGCGCCATCTTACGCTGATGAAGTAGAAACGAAAGTCTGTTTCAATTTTTTTTCTTCAGCACGCATTCAGCATGGACGCAAAAAGACACTATTTATTGTGTGGGTTTAGCGTAAAAATGTGCGTGACCTCTAAGATCTGTTATTTCATCCATGCAGAATGCTTGCATAGGTATAATGAAAAACGCAGAATTTTTGAAACGTTTCAGCGAGGTTTTGCTGAAACCACCCTGAGCGAGTCAGCAAATTATTTCTCATAAAAGCTGAAACGATTCAAGTTCAGCAAGAGAGGAGCATTATGTTTCAGTTGTCACAGCACGACATTCATTTAGGTGCTTCCGCCGGTAGCAAAGAGGAGGCTATCCGTCAGGTAGCCGCCGCACTGACCGAAGCGGGTTGCGTGAGCGAAGGTTATGTCGAGGGGATGCTTCAGCGCGAACAGCAGACCTCGACCTATCTCGGTAGCGGTATCGCCATTCCGCATGGCACCACCGATACACGTGATCTGGTAAAGAAAACCGGTGTTCAGGTGTTCCAGTTCCCGCAGGGGATCGCGTGGGGGGAAGACCAGACCGCCTATGTGGTACTGGGCATCGCTGCGCGTTCTGACGAACACTTGGCGCTGTTGCGTCAACTGACCCATGTACTGAGCGATGATCGTGTGGCGGCCCGTCTGGCCAGCACCACGTCGGCGGACGAATTGCGCGGGTTGCTGATGGGCGAACAACTGGCGGGCGCGTTCCGCTTTGATACTTCGCTGATTAACCTGAATGTGGCGACCGACAACCTGATGACGCTGCAGGCGCTGAACGCCGGCCGTTTACAGCAGATTGGCGCGGTGGATGCCGGTTTTGTCAGCCACGTAGTCGCTAATAAACCGACTTATCTGGGGCAGGGCATTTGGCTGAGCGATAGCCTGAACGGCAATCTGGCGAGTGCGCTGGCGGTAAGCCGCCCGGCCGAGCCGTTCGTGGCGGATGGCGAAAACGTGGCGTTGTTGCTGACCGTTTCGGCGGCTGATGAGCAGGTGTTCGCGTCGCTCGATTATCTCAGCAAGTTATTGATCGCCGGCAAAGCCGACAGTTTGCTGTCTGCTGATGAAGCGACGCTGCTGGCATTGCTGACCAGCGAAGAAGAGGAAGAAGAAAGCGACGCGCTGGCGGCGGAATTTACTGTCCGTAACGAGCACGGTCTGCATGCCCGCCCCGGCGCGATGCTGGTTAACGTCATCAAACAGTTCTCCAGCGAAATCACCGTGACGAACCTTGACGGCACCGGCAAACCGGCCAACGGCCGCAGCCTGATGAAGGTGGTGGCGCTGGGCGTCAAGAGCGGTCATCGCCTGCGCTTTACTGCTAAAGGCAGCGATGCTGAAGCGGCGCTGAAGGCCATCGGCGAAGCCATTCAGTCCGGTCTTGGGGAGGGTGCGGTATGAGCAGGCGCGTTGCCACCATTACCCTAAATCCCGCCTATGATTTAGTAGGGTACTGCCCGGAAATCGAACGTGGCGAAGTTAATCTGGTGCAGACTTCCGGTCTGCATGCGGCAGGTAAAGGCATCAACGTGGCCAAGGTGCTGAAAGACCTTGGGATTGATGTCACTGTGGGCGGTTTCCTGGGAAAAGACAATCAGGACGGCTTTCAGCAGTTGTTCAGCGAGTTGGGCATTGCCAACCGTTTCCAGGTGGTGTCGGGGCGTACTCGCATTAATGTCAAACTCACCGAGCAGAATGGTGAGGTGACCGACCTGAATTTCTCCGGTTTTGAAGTGACCCAGCAGGACTGGCAGCGTTTCGTTAATGATTCGCTGAGCTGGCTGGGGCAGTTTGACATGGTCGCCGTGAGCGGCAGCCTGCCGAGCGGCGTCGACCCGGATGCGTTTACCGACTGGATGTCGCGTCTGCGCAGCCAGTGTCCGTGCATTATTTTCGACAGCAGCCGTGAAGCGCTGGTAGCGGGACTGAAAGCTTCGCCGTGGTTGGTGAAACCCAATCGCCGCGAGCTGGAAATCTGGGCCGGGCGTAAGTTGCCCACGCTGGCGGATGTGGTGGACGCAGCGCATGCGCTGCGTGAACAGGGTATTGCTCATGTCGTGATTTCGCTGGGAGCGGAAGGCGCGCTGTGGGTCAATGCGTCCGGAGCCTGGCGGGCGTTGCCGCCGGCCTGTGAAGTGATCAGTACGGTAGGTGCGGGTGACTCCATGGTGGGGGGATTGATTTATGGCTTATTAATGCGTGAGTCCAGTGAACACACGTTGCGCCTGGCCACTGCGGTGGCAGCGCTGGCCGTCAGCCAGAGCAACGTAGGCATTAGTGATCGTCCGCAACTGGCCGCGATGATGGCGCGCGTCGATCTGAAACCCTTTAACTGACAGCAGGAGATAAACAATGAAAACGCTGCTGATACTTGATAAATCACTGGGACTGGCGAAAAGCCGTCTGGTGAAGAATTTGCTTGGTGCTGCTGCCGCTAACGCAGGACTTACCCTCACCGAGCAGCTTGCCGATGCGGAGCTGGCCATTGTGCTGGGTGCTCCCGTACAGGCAGACAGCGGTCTGAATGGCAAGAAAGTGTTTGCCGGTGATGTAGAACTGGCGTTGAGTCAGCCGGCTCAGTTCCTGGAAAAAGCGAAGGCGGAAGCGCAGCCGTATCAGGCACCGGTCGCTACCGCTGCCGCGGCGGCGCCAACTGCGGCCAAACGTATTGTGGCGGTCACTGCCTGCCCGACAGGGGTAGCGCATACCTTCATGGCGGCCGAAGCCATTGAAAGTGAAGCAAAAAAACGTGGCTGGTGGGTGAAAGTTGAAACCCGCGGTTCCGTCGGCGCCGGTAACCCGATCAGCCCGGAAGAAGTGGAACAGGCGGATTTGGTGATCGTGGCGGCGGATATCGAAGTCGACCTCAGCAAATTCGCCGGCAAAAAAATGTATCGCACGTCCACCGGTCTGGCGCTGAAAAAGACGGCGCAGGAGTTTGACAAAGCGTTGTCTGAAGCCGTGGTGTTCCAGCCATCCGCCCAGAGCGGTGCGGCGGCCGGCGGCGAAACCGCCCAAAAAGGCGGCGCGGGCCCATATCGCCATCTGCTGACCGGTGTGTCGTACATGTTGCCGATGGTGGTGGCCGGCGGTCTGTGTATCGCCCTGTCATTCGTGTTCGGGATTACTGCATTCAAGGAAGAGGGGACGCTGGCGGCGGCGCTGATGAAGATCGGCGGCGGTTCCGCGTTTGCGCTGATGGTGCCGATATTGGCCGGTTATATCGCGTTCTCTATTGCCGACCGTCCTGGTCTGACGCCGGGTCTGGTGGGCGGTATGCTGGCCGTCAGCACCGGCGCCGGTTTCCTTGGCGGTATCATCGCCGGGTTCCTGGCGGGTTATCTGGCGCGCGCCATCAGTAACCATGTGACGCTGCCGCAGAGCATGTCGGCGCTGAAACCGATCCTGATTATTCCGCTATTCGCTACGCTGATTACCGGTCTCATCATGATTTATGTCGTCGGTACGCCGGTTGCGAAAATTCTGACCGGTCTGACCGGCTGGCTGCAGTCCATGGGTACGGCCAATGCGGTGATTCTGGGCGCTATTCTGGGTGGCATGATGTGTACCGATATGGGTGGCCCGGTGAACAAAGTGGCCTATGTGTTCGGTACTACGCTGTTGAGTAGTCAGGTGTATGCACCGATGGCCGCCGTGATGGCTGCCGGTATGGTGCCGCCGCTGGCGATGGGTCTGGCGACCTTCATCGCGGCGAAGAAATTCACCGCCAGCGAGCGGGAAGGCGGCAAGGCTGCGGTGGTACTGGGACTGTGCTTTATCTCCGAAGGGGCCATTCCTTACGCTGCCCGTGACCCGATGCGGGTGTTGCCGAGCTGTATTCTGGGCGGGGCGTTGACCGGCGCTATCTCCATGGCGGTTGGCGCGAAGCTGATGGCGCCGCACGGCGGTCTGTTTGTGCTGCTGATTCCAGGGGCAATTACGCCGGTGCTGGGTTACCTGTTCTCCATCATTGCCGGTACGGTAGTGGCTGGCGTGCTGTACGCGGTGCTGAAACGTCCGGAAGAGCAACTGGCTAAAGCCTGATGTGATGATTCCGTGGTGGAAACGCCGGTCCTGCGACCGGCGTTTTTTTATGTTTTTCCCGCGATGTCGGCAAATAGCGGTATGATTTTTCTTTGCTGACGCCGATGGAAAGGCGCAGAGTGTGTTCGGGCTCAGTTGCCCGGTGATTGCTGCGACTTCAGCCAGGTGATTTCCTGTGGCCAGATATCCGGATTGATGGTTTCCAGAATCAGTGGAATGCCGTCGAAGCGCGGGTCGCGCATAATATAACTGAATACGGTTTTACCGATGTTGCCTTCCCCCAGGCTGTGGTGACGGTCAACCCGGCTGTTAAACGCGCTTTTCGCATCATTCAGGTGCATACCGCGCAAATAACGGAAGCCGACGATACGTTCCAGCTCGGCAAAGGTGTGTTCGCAGTCGGCGTCGGTGCGCAGGTCATAGCCGCCGGCAAAGGCGTGACAAGTATCGATGCAGACGCCGACCCGGCTTTTGTCTTCCACCTGACTGATGATTTCCGCCAGATGTTCAAACCGGAACCCCAGATTGCTGCCCTGACCGGCGGTGTTCTCGATCACCGCCGTGACACCGTTGGTAGCCTCGAGCGCCAGGTTGATAGACCGGGCGATGCGGCTCAGGCAGGTATTTTCGTCGATCTGACGCAGGTGACTGCCGGGATGGAAATTCAGCAACGTCAGCCCCAGTTGTTGGCAACGCATCATTTCGTCGATAAACGCCGTTTGGGATTTCTGTAAGGCGTCGTCATCCGGATGACCCAAATTGATCAGATAACTGTCGTGCGGCAGTATCTGCGCCGGGGTGAAACGATACTGTTCACAGGCTGCCTGGAAACGATCAATGACATCTGCCGTTAACGGCGGGGCCTGCCACTGGCGTTGATTTTTAGTAAACAGCGCAAACGCGGTGGCGCCGATGTCATGGGCGCGGCTCACCGCCTGATCCACGCCGCCTGAGGCGCTGACGTGGGCTCCGACATATTTCATGTTTTTCTCCTTTTCATGCCCGCGCATTATGACATTACCCGCTTAGCTGGCTGTAGCCATGTTTCACCCATGTTGTTTTGTTCAGGCGAAGAGATGCTGTACCCCCAGATTAATGGCCGCACCACCCACCACTAACCAGATAAACAGGACGGCCGCCAACAGCAATGGCTTGAGCCCGGCCTGACGTAGTGTGCTCAGGCGCGTCGCCATCCCCAGGGCCACCATCGCCATCGTCAGCAGCGCGTTATCCAGTTGCGTTATCACGGTAACCCAATTTCCCGGCAACCCGTTCAGGGAGTTGACGCCGCACATCAGCACAAAACCCAGCGCGAACCACGGATACCCGGCCGTAGTTGAGGTTGCCGCCGTTGAATGGGCAGGCTGACGCGGTTTCAGCCACATCCCCAACAGAAACAGGAACGGCGCCAGCATCATAACGCGCAGCATTTTACCGATGACCGCCGCGTTTTCGGTTTCCGGGCTAATAGCATGGCCGGCGGCGACCACTTGCGCCACTTCATGCACCGTTGAGCCGAGATAGAGTCCGAAAGTCTGCGGGGTAAATAACCAGCCGCTATACTGGATAACATGCTGGTACAGCCACGGGTAAAAAAACATCGCGGTAGTGCCGAACAGCACCACGGTCGATACCGCCACGGCCACCTTGTCGGCGGTGCTTTTCAGTACCGGTGCGGTAGCCAGCACGGCGGCGGCGCCGCAAATGCTGCTGCCTGCACCGATCAGTAAAGCGGTGTGCTGATCCAGCCGAAACCAGCGCCGCCCCAGCCAATAAGCGAGCAGCAGGGTAGAGGTGAGGGTCATCAGGTCGATCACCAGCCCGGCGACACCGACGGCGGCCAGTTGCTGAAAGTTGAGTTTGAAACCGTACAGGATGATGCCCCAGCGCAACAGATGATGCCGCGACCATTGAACCCCGGCGTCGCACCAGGGTTGCAGACGAGTGTAAGCCGTATTGCCTAACACCATGCCAACCAGTATCGCCAGCGTTAGGGAACCCAGCCCTAATCCGGCAATCGCCGGCAGGCTGGATAACCATAATACGCCACGGGTCAGCAGGCCGGTCAGGATGATGCCGGCCAGCAGGTGGCCCGCGGCGGATAAAGGGGAAAGACGTTGTACCCTGGAAGAAAATGAAAACATAGCCATACCCGCTCTGAATGGTGAGGTTGAGGGCACAGCCTATGATCAGCGCGCTTAAAATAGAAATTGATTATATATTTATAACCTATAGATATTTACGATAAGAGCCCCTATGCACATTACGTTACGTCAACTGGAAGTGTTTACCGAAGTCCTGAAAAGCGGCTCAACGACGCAGGCATCGGTGGTGTTGTCGCTGTCGCAGTCCGCCGTCAGCGCCGCCTTGGCCGATCTTGAAAGCCAACTGGGAGTCCAGCTGTTTGACCGAGTGGGTAAACGGTTGGTGGTCAATGAGCACGGGCGCCTGTTGTACCCCAAGGCGCTGGCGTTACTGGAACAGTCGGCGGAGATTGAGCAACTGTTTCGGCGCGATAACGGCGCACTGCGCATTTATGCCAGCAGCACCATCGGTAATTATCTGATGCCGGCGATGATTGCCCGCTATCGTCAGGATTTTCCTGCCATTCCGTTGGAACTGTATGTCGGCAATACTCTGGATGTGGTGAATGCCGTGTCTGAGTTTCGGGTTGATCTGGGCTTGATCGAGGGGCCTTGCCATCATCCCGACTTGATTACCCAGCCCTGGCGGGAAGATGAATTAGTGGTGTTTTGCGCACCGGGCAACCCGCTGATTAATAGTGATTTTACGTTACAGACGCTGGCCGATGCGCCCTGGATTCTGCGTGAACACGGTTCCGGGACGCGTGAAGTGTTGGACCATCTGCTGCTGACTCGTTTGCCGCATTTTCGGCTGGTGATGGAACTGGGCAACTCGGAGGCGATTAAACACGCGGTGCGGCATGGTATCGGTATCAGTTGCTTATCGCGCCATGTGGTTGCCGAGCAACTCGCGACCGGAATGCTGGTGGAGTTACCGGTTCCCTTGCCGCGCCTGAGCCGCTCGTTATATCTGGTGCATCACCGTCAGAAGCACTTATCCGGCGTACTGCAATGCTTTCTGGAATATTGCCGTGGGGATGACTCAATTTAAACAAATCGGCAACGCAAATGTAACGAGCAGTGCTTCCTTTCAGAGGGATTTCTTATGATGCCGGGTGAGTTATGAAGGTCTCTTATAATCCGCGCTGTGCGCTATTCAGCAGATAGCGGATTGCCTACAATCCGCCCTCAAATTTTCAAGGGCATGGATAGTAATGGCTCAACATAATACTCACCTCGCAGAACAGCGAGGAACCACGCTACGGCGTGAGCTGAAAGCGCGGCATTTGACGATGATCGCCATTGGCGGTTCGATCGGCACCGGGTTGTTTGTCGCCTCCGGGGCGACGGTGTCGCAGGCTGGGCCTGGCGGCGCGCTGTTGTCGTATGCGTTGATCGGCCTGATGGTCTATTTCCTGATGACCAGTCTCGGCGAACTGGCGGCATTTATGCCGGTATCCGGTTCGTTCTCCACTTATGGGGCGCGTTACGTGGAAGAAGGGTTCGGCTTCGCGCTGGGCTGGAACTACTGGTACAACTGGGCGGTGACCATCGCGGTCGACCTGGTGGCGGCGCAACTGGTGATGGGGTACTGGTTTCCATCAGTCCCCGGCTGGGTATGGAGCGCGCTGTTCCTGTCGCTGATGTTTTTGCTGAACTACATTTCCGTGAAAGGATTTGGCGAAGCGGAATACTGGTTCTCGCTGATTAAAGTCACCACCGTTATTCTGTTTATTGCGGTCGGCGTGCTGATGATTATCGGCATTCTGCGCGGCGGCGAGCACGCCGGCTGGCATAACTGGCAGATTGGCGATGCACCGTTTGTCGGCGGTTTTTCCGCCATGATCGGCGTGGCGATGATTGTGGGTTTCTCGTTCCAGGGCACGGAATTGATTGGCGTAGCGGCCGGAGAATCAAAAGATCCGCAGACCACTATCCCGCGCGCGGTTCGTCAGGTGTTCTGGCGCATTCTGCTGTTCTATATTTTCGCCATTCTGATTATCAGCCTGCTGGTCCCTTACACCGACCCGAACCTACTGCGCAATGATGTGAAAGACATTGGCGTCAGCCCGTTCACGCTGGTGTTTGAAAATGCCGGTCTGTTGTCGGCGGCGGCGGTGATGAATGCGGTCATCCTGACGGCGGTGCTGTCGGCGGGCAATTCCGGTATGTACGCGTCCACCCGCATGTTGTTTACGCTGGCGCAGGAAGGTAAGGCACCGGCCTGTTTCGGCAAACTGTCTAACGGCGGAGTACCGCGCAACGCGTTGTATGCCACTACGGTGGTGGCGGGCTTGTGTTTCCTGTCGTCGATGTTCGGCAACCAGACGGTATACCTGTGGCTGCTGAATACCTCCGGCATGACCGGGTTTATCGCCTGGCTGGGGATCGCCATCAGTCACTACCGTTTTCGCCGTGGTTACGTCATGCAGGGGCGTGACCTGAACGCGCTGCCGTACCGTTCCGGGTTCTTCCCGCTGGGGCCGATTTTTGCTTTTATCCTCTGCCTGATCATTACGCTGGGGCAGAACTATCAGGCGTTTCTGGCGGATAAGATTGACTGGTATGCCGTGACGGCGACTTACATCGGCATTCCGCTGTTTTTGGTTATCTGGTTCAGTTACCGTCTGGTGAAAGGTTCACGGATGGTGAAATACGGCGAGATGACCTTCCCGGAACATCAGTAACTGTTCCGTCAATAAAAAAGCCAGTCGGGTTACCGGCTGGCTTTTTTTTATGCGAGAAAGAAGCGGTTTAAATGCGTGAGTGCTGCACCAGCCGCACATTGCGGTAGACGCTGAGCAGCACGGCGACCAACGCCATCAGCACCAGCGGCGCGCCGACATAACCGATTTTGTCCATTCCCAGATGCAGGCTCACCTGGCTGCCCAGCAGTGCGCCGCCGCCGATACCGAGATTGAACAACCCGGAGAAAATCGACATGGCGACATCGCTGGCATCCGGCGCCAGCGCCAGCACTTTGGCCTGCATCGCCAGCCCTATCGCCATCATCGCCAGTCCCCACACCAGGCACAATAATGTCAGGCCGAACGGATAACCGGACAACGGCATCAGCAGCGTCAGGCAACTGAGCAACAGCAGCATGGCGATAAACAGAAATGCGAGAGGAAAACGTTCGCTGTAGCGGCTGTAAAGCATACTGCCGACAATCCCGGCGCAGCCGAACAGCAACAGAATCAGGGTGGTGAAGTTTTCCGGCAACCGGGCCACCGTCTGGATGAACGGCTCAATGTAACTGTAAGCGGTGAAGTGCGCGGTCACCACGGCCACAGTCAGCAGATAAACGCCGACCAGCGCCGGGCGGCGGAACAACGTCGGTACGCTGGACAGTGAACCGGAATGCTCGCTTGGCAGGCGCGGCAGCAGGCGCGCCAGCAGGATCATGGCAACGGTAGCGCCGACGGCGATGGTCAGAAACGTAATGCGCCAGCCAAGGTACTGACCGATAACCCGTCCCAACGGCAGCCCCAGTACCATCGCCAGCGACGACCCGGTGGCGATCAACCCCAATGCCTGCGCGCGTTTGCCGGGAGGCGCCATGCGAATCGCCAGCGAGGCGGTAATCGACCAGAATACCGAGTGCGCCAGCGCGACCCCGGCGCGGGAAATGACCAGCACGGTAAAGTTCCAGGCGACGGCAGACAGCATATGGCTGATGATAAACAGACTAAACAGGCCAATCAGCAATTTGCGGCGCTCAATGCCGCTGGTCAGCAACATACAGATCAGCGAAGCTGCCGCCACGATCCAGGCATAAATGGTAATCATCAAGCCGACATCTTCGGTTTTCATGGCAAAGGTGTTGGCGATGTCGCTCAGCAGTCCCACCGGAATAAATTCCGTGGTATTGAAAATAAACGCGGCGATAGCCAAGGTGACCACGCGCAGCCAGGCGGTGGCGCGCGGGGATGATGTGGTTGTCATAACAGGATCCTGAACGGGTGTGACGGGCATCCCATTGTAGTCAATCACGAGTCAAAATGCGATTACGATCACATTTCACTCCGGTACAGCTTTCGATGGTCGCCTGACATCCACGTCGAGAGTCGATGCAGTAAGAGCCTAAATCGGCCTCCAATGTTGCAATTTATTATTTGATAGAGTCGAGTATTATTCTTAAAATAAATTATTTTAATAAAAATTAATTTTAAGAATAATAGGGTGTGATGAATATTATCATTTTTCTGTATTTGTTTTTCATCAAATAAGCTACATAAAAAATAGTATTTGTTTATTTTCACTGTTGGTTGTTTGGGAGTGATGAGGATATTATTAACAGATGGAGTGGTTACAATGTCGTGACGTTTTTTTTACACTTTGAATTTCAATATTAATTGTGGTTATTTTTATTTTTCGCAGAAGATCATCTCTTCAAGATGGCGTTATTGTTATTTTGTTTATGGTTTTTTAGTGTTTGTATATGCGTAGCATAGAAAAATTAAATAGATATAACTAAACATGATCTTGATAATTATTTTTCAATGAAATGGTGAAGTATATAAAACTAAGTGAGTTTTTACGTGATCCGAATGAAGTTAATTTTTCATAATTATGAATGAAATTGTGGTTGCAAAATAAAAACAGGTATGAGAGCTTTGTCACAAGCTTCGATGAGGGAACAGAGAATGAGCGTATATATTAATGCGGTGGAAACCTATTTACCTGGTCCGATTATTAGTAATCAGGAGTTGGGTAATAAAATCGGATTTAAACCCGAGCTAATTAAAAAACTTTTTGGGAATACTGGTCGGCATTTTGCGGTGAATATGAATACCGGTAAACCTATCGCGTCGTCAGCAGAATTAATTACCATCTTAATCAAGAAACTTCTTTCCAGCGCCGGTATAAATAAAGAACGTATCGATTTTATTATCGTTGCGTCCGCCACACCGGATACACTTTTGCCAAGCAGTGTCAATCAGGCGTGCCATGCTATGGGGTTTCGGCAGATTGAAACCTACCAGATCGTTTCGGGATGTTCCGGCGCAGTACAGGCGCTCAAACTCGCTCGCGAGCTGGTGGCGACGCCGGACAATGGCCTGGACCACGGACTGGTCATCGGGGTTGAGACAGCCTATAAATTTCTGGATGTCTTCGATGAACATGCCGGGAAGAAAGAAACCAAGGAACTGGTTAATTATACGTTGTTTGGCGATGGCGTTGGTGGATGCCTGGTTTCTAATCAACCCGCCGTATCCAGTATTGAGATTGAACATATTTCTTTTAAATATCTGGGGGTTGACGAAGCGGTGGGCCAACTGGCCAACTGGCGTGGCTCCCGTAATGATATTGAATATGGCGCGTTGCTGAATGAAGAATATAAGTTGATTGAAAAACTGGTGCCGGTTATTACTCAGGATACGCTCAATGCATTAACGGATAAGTTGGGTGGGCGTCCGAACTGGCTTTTGCCGCCACAGCTATCCGGCTCGATGTTGGAGAAAATATTATCCGATATCGGTTATGCGGCAGATGAAACATTCAGTCTGGTGGATAAAATCGGTAATACCGCCAACGCCGCATTGTTTTTCCAAATAAAAGAATTTAGTGATATCTCTCTTGCCAATGAATGTGCCATCGGCATCTCGGTTGAGTCGTCGCGTTGGTTGGCAGGTGGTCTTATTCTAAGAAACAAGAAAGGCATGTTGTAATCTCCTATAAAAAGAACTTTTAATAAGTAGAGTTGCAGGACAAAACGTTGGCGTATTGAGTAACGCAATGCGTTGGCTCTTTAGGACAAGCGGTATTCCCGTTTTGTAACGCGGCAATTGCTCGAATCCCCAGTTGCTTACTCCGTTAAGTGGCTGGGTGATACCCGCGTAGCCGTCAGCCATGTGGAATGAAATCTACTGTAGCCGAAAGAGAAAAGGCCCGTAGGGGCATCGATAGACGGGCCTCAAGGCGATACGCCTGCAACCTGAAATCCGACAGGGATAAAGAGAATAAGGATATGTATGAAACAGGATAATGCATTAAGTCGGATCGCCGCGTCGAAAAAAATCGCGGCGGAAGGAAAGCGCAGCATCAATATCGCCACGTTTAGTAATTTCAATCATAAAGCATTGAATGACCTGATTACCTTTAACCTGAATGACCTGGGTTGTTATCCCTCCTTTTATGACGGTATTTACAGCGACTATTTTCCCCACGTTTTGGGTAATGCTAGCGACATTAAAGCGTTCGGGGCACAATTTCATTTCTATGTTCTGGATACCGCCTTTATCGAAAACGACATTGGTTCGCTGCTGCCAACGGATGATATCCGCGAAACTATCCAGGAGCACAAAAATCGGCTGGCGTATCTGCTGAATTTTTCTACCGCCGATTGCGATGCCCACGTGGTATTAAACACCATCCATATCGCTGAATCGCAGCTCAAACATGTTATCGCGCAGGATCAGCGGGTAGCGTTAAAGCAACTGATTGACGAATTTAATGCGAATCTTCTGGCGTTAGGGCAGACGGAAGATCGTGTGACGGTGGTCGACCTGCAGGAGAACGGCGGAATAGTGGAGGACCCTGCCACCCGCCGAACGGCACAACTGTTAGGGCTGGGCGTTGGCCTGGATGCGCTGGACGCCATTGCTCGCAGCGGTGCCGTTGCTATCCGGCAAGCGCTGGGGAAAACGCTGAAATGCGTGGTCAGTGATCTGGATAACACGCTATGGAAAGGCATTCTGGCGGACGATGGTGTCGACGGTATCCTGATGGCGGATAAACATATCGGTACGGGACACCTGCGCTATCAGGAGTACCTGCGCCATCTGTACGATCAGGGCATCATTCTGGCTATTTGTAGCAAAAATAACCTGGAGAATGTGGAGGAGGCGTTTAAACGCCGCGCTGATGAGATGCGTATTTCGTTGGATAAATTTTCCGTGGTTAGCGCCAATTGGCAGAGCAAAAGCGGCAACATCCTGAACATCGCCAACGAGTTGAATATCTCCCCGGAACACATGCTGTTTATCGACGATTCGGCGTTCGAGTGCGCGGAAGTCAAGACCCGTATCCCGGAAATCACCGTGCTGGATTTTTCCGGCGATGTGTCGGAGAACGTCGCCGCGCTGATTAACGCCGACTATTTCCTGCGTCCGACCATCAGTAGTGATGATCGCATGCGCAATCTGAGCTATGCACAGAATAAACGCCGCACGGAACTGCAAAAAGAGTTTACGGATGACCACGCCTTTCTGACCAGCCTGGGAATGACGCTGACCATTCTGCCGGTAGAGGAATCCACGTTGGATCGCGTATCACAACTGACGCTGCGCACTAACCAGTTCAACATGACGACGCAACGGATGACCGCGCAGGACGTGGCTGGTTATCTCTCGCGGGAAGGACACCTGGCGGTTACGTTGGCGTGCCGCGATCGCATCGGCGACTACGGCACTATTGGTGCGATATTTCTGCATTTTGATGGCGATGGCTGTCACATCGATAACTTCATCATGAGCTGCCGTATCTTCGGGCGACAGGTTGAGTTTGCAGCGATGCGCTGGTTATTCGATCTGTGTCAGACACGGGGTGTCGACCGGATTACCGCGGTGTTCGGCCCGACCGAAAAAAATGGCAAGTTCCAGCGTTTCTACCCGGATTGCGGGTTCACCGAAACCACAAGCAATGTGTTCACCGTTATCAACCCAGCGCCCGCGTTGTTGGCTGATAACAGCAATACCGTCACTGTCAAAGAAGGGAAATGACCATGAAACTGGACGATTTTATTGGCTTGATCAACACCAAAACCGGTATGGCGCTGGCGACCGAGCAGGCGCAGACGGATTTAACCGACCTGCCGGAGTGGGATTCGTTGACCTTCGTCTATCTGCTGATGGAAATCGAAAAACAGCAGAATATTAAGATCGATGTCGAGAAAGTATTGCAATGCACCACGTTGAATGACATTTACAAGGTTGTGAGCCATGAAATTACTGCAAGTGTCTAGGGAAAGACGCCAGACGCTCTCTTTTCTGGCGATATCCAGGGGCATTCCGGCTATTACCGTCATACGCGAGATTGATGTCTCGCGCATTGTGGCGAGTGGGCAGCAGCGCAGCATGACGGCGATTACCATCAAGGCGATCAGCGAGGCGCTGCGCCAGTTTCCGCAACTGAATGCGATGATCAAATTCGGCAGCGACAGCACGCTGATTTGCCCGGATAACATCAGTACCCGGGTAACGCTGGAAAAAGTGTTGAACGGCGTATCCGGGGTGTATTCACGGGTGATCAAAAATACGGATCGGCTGTCCGTTGCCGACATTGAGCGGGCGCTACAGCAGTTCAAGCAAGAGGACGCCGCCACCAGCGAGCATTACCGGAAAATTCGCCTTATTCAGCGTTTGCCACCGTTACTGGCCGGCCTGTTGCTGCGATTAGCGATGCTGTCGCCGAAACTACAGGCAGAGACCTGGGGTAGTTTCACCGTGACATCGCTGGGGAAAAACAGCCCCGATATCTGTATCCCCTTATCCGGTTCCACGTTCACGTTTACGCTGGGGTTAATTAACGAGAAGTGGTCGCGAAACGCGCATGAGCATGAAGAGGCAATGTTGCATGTGGCGAATCTGTCGATGATTTTCGACCACCGCGTGCTGGACGGTCGCCTGGCGTCAGAGTTTCTGGCGCAGATAAAAAGCAACATGGAAGATGTTGTACTGGAGCCATCATCATGATGCTTGATGAGCTCAAAAATTTTGTGCTGTTGCACAGCAATGTACTGAATGTCGCCGCGGAAACCCGTGCCATCCTGCCGGATATTCATCATTTGGGCGACGATCTGCCGCATAGCTGGAGCCAGATGTTTTATCGTCAGGCACAACACTATGAAAATCAAGGCGAACTACTCAAGGCGTGTTCGCTTTACAACCTGGCGCGCTTTCCCTATCCGGAAACGCCGCTCCAGCATGAGTGCAACCGGCATTGTCAGCGCTTGTTCCGCCGGCAGTATATCGAGAGCGGCACGGTGACACGGGTCAGTCTGTCGCAAGGGCGACAGGTGTGCTATGTCAGAAAAAAGAACACCGGCAGCGTCGTCATTATTAATGGCGGCATCATCTCGCTGAAAGAGCAGTGGGTACATTTGGTGGGGTTGTTCGAACGTTTCGACGTTACCGTGGTGTTGACGGAAATGCCGGGGGTGGGGGAAAACCAATTACCCTACAACGAACAGTCTTTCCGTATGTACAGCGATGTACTGGATTATCTCGCACAGGATCGCTCCGACATTCGTTGTCATATTTTCGGCCTAAGTTTCAGCGGGTTTATCGCCTATAAGAACAGCCTGACCGATAGCCGCATTGTGGGCATCACTATGGCGGGTACACCGCTTGATTCGTTGTATCACGATCGAGAGGTTTATCGTCGGCTACCTTACGTTACACGGTTGGTGATCGGCCATAACGTGGGGAAAACGCATCCGGAACTGGATAACGACGACAAGGTATTTGGTTACCTCAATGAAACGTTCGTGATGCATCAGGAGGATATCAACCATAGTGTCAGGTTGTATTACGTTCAGAGCCTGCGCGACGAAGTGATCCCTAACCTTGAAGCGGACACGATCCGCCGTTTGTCCCGGCAGAACCATATTTTGTCGCTGGACGACGTGCATGGATCGCCCGGATACGGCAAAACTGTGCGGGTGTATTTGCTATGGTCGTTACTGAATTCGCTGCGTTTGTCACGGGTTCTGCACGGCGTCGCCGGACTGGGGGTTCGTGTTCTGCGGTATCTGAAGCGATAAGTTGTGTTTCGCCATGATTTGGATACTGAAATTAGTGCGATTTTTCACCATCAATCAGCAAAGCATCATCAATCAGCAAAACATCATCAATCGGCAAAAAAGTGATTAAGGACAATCGCCTGATATTTGGCGTGATCTGCCATAACGCGGGCGTATCGTCCGAGGGGGGGCGTCGAAGGCGCATCTTGTGTATTAAGCGTTATGCCTGGCCGCATACAGCGTTTTAGTCTACAAACCGTCTGGCCTTTTGTCAGTTTGGGGCGCGAGTACCGGCCCCATTTTTTTATATGCCGAGCTATCTTGTTTGCCGACGTGAGGCGTGTTTCGACGTCGGCATCAGCGTTTCTGGAAGTAGGTCATCGCCAGCGCCAGCGCCAGCACCAGTCCTTTGATGATATCCATCGCGTAGTAGGGGACGGACAGCATCACCAGACCATTTTGTAATACACCGAGGATCACCGCGCCGACCAGCGTGCCCAGTGCATTGGGCTTGCCGGATCCCGCCAGCGAAAAACCGATATAAGCGGCGGCTACCGCATCCATCAGATAACCGCCGCCGGCGTTAACCTGCGAAGAACCGATGCGTGATGCCAGTAAGATACCGCCCAACGCCGCCAGCAACGAGGAGAGCAGATAGGCCAGCACCCGGTAACGCGCAGTACGGATCCCGGCCAGCCGCGCCGCTTCCGGATTGCCGCCAATGGCGTACATGCGTCGGCCGTGTTTGGTGAGCGACATATACAGCTGTACCAGCACCGTAACCACCAACATGATCACCACAATCACCGGCACCTGCCCAAGCGTCGCGAACACCTCGGGGATCACGCCTTCCGCCATATCGCCGCTCGGCAGCAGCATATTCTGGGTGATCGAACCGCCGTAACTGTAGGTCATGGCAACGCCTTGAATGACGAACAGGCTGGCCAACGTCGCCAACATGTCGGGAATACGCAACACTACGATCAAAAAGGCATTAAACAGCCCAACCAGCAGGCATAGCGTCAGCGTCAACATGATGGCGCCGGTCGTGCCGAAACCGTGCCAGACGAACAACGAAATCACCAGCGCGTTCGCCAGCGACGTGGTTGACCCGACCGACAGGTCGAATCCACCGACGGATAACGAAATGGAAACGGCTATCGCGATCACCGTCACGATGGCGATGGATCGCAGAATATTAATGATATTGTTCGGATCCAGAAAATTGTCCGACGCCAGCCCGAATAGCGCGATCAGGGCGACGACGGTAATCAGCATTCCCCACTTATAGAACAGGTCAAACAGGCGATGGCGCAAGGGAAGTGCTTCGTTGGGCGCACTGTTGGATGCAAGTGGCTGACTCACGCGGGAGTTCCTCCGGTTGAATAAAGTAATAACGTCTCTTCATCGGCGTCTGCGCCGTCCAGTTCGGCGACGATGCGGCCGTCCCACAGCACGCAGATGCGATCACACAGCCCGACCAGTTCGGAGAATTCGCCGGAAGCATAAATCACTCCCTTGCCTTGTCTCGCCAGTGAGTCGATCAACGTGAACAGATCCTGCTTGGCTTTGATATCCACGCCTTTGGTGGGCTCATCCAGAATCAATACCTGTACGTCGCTGCGTAACCATTTGCCGATCGCCACCTTTTGCTGATTACCGCCCGACAGGCGTCGCAACCGCTGTTGCGGCCCGCTGGTGCGGATGGTCAGCCGCTGGATCAGGTCGCGGGCCCAGGCCAGCGCCTGACCATGCCCGAAAATGCCATAGCGGGAAAAGCTGTCGCTGGCGCTGATGCTGAGATTCATGGTGATGGATTCATCAATAAAAATGCCTTCTTTACGTCGTTCCTCCGGCACCAACGCGATACCTTGCTGCACGGCGTCGGCGGGCGAGGTAGGGCGCCAGGCGCGCCCCTGATAACGCCCGGAGGCAACCCGACTGCGGGCGGCGCCGAACAACGCTTTACACAGTTCGGTTTTGCCCGCACCGGCAAGGCCGGCGATGCCGAGAATTTCGCCCTGACGTAACCGCAATGAGATATTGTGCAGCAGCGTGTCGTCATGCAGGCCGTCTACCTGCAACAGGATGTCGCCGTCATGGCGTGGGCGGCGGGGCGGGTAAATATCATCCAGTCGATGGCCCAGCATCCGTTCGACGATTTCACCGCCGCTGAGGCCCGCCATCGGACCGCTGCTGACGAACTGCCCGTCGCGCAGCACGGTTAACGTATCGCAAATGGCCTTCAGTTCGTGAATGCGGTGTGAAATAAAGACAATGCCGATCCCGTCTTGTTGCAGACGGCGCACGACCGCAAATAAGCGGGCGCTTTCTTCCTGGTCCAGCGGCGCGGTAGGCTCATCCAGAATCAGAAAGCGGCAACGATGGGATAAGGCGCGTGCCAGCAGGATTTGCTGTTTCTCCGCCAGCGTACACTGCTCCAGTCGCCGGCGAACGTTGATGCTGACTCCTAGCTGCGTTAGCAGCGCCTGCGCCTGCTGATAGAGCGCCGCCCAGTTGACCACATGGCCGCTTTCCGCCAACTGGTCCAGCATGATGTTTTCCGCTACCGACAGCGTGGGCACCAGCGCGGCATCCACTTCCTGCTGCACCAGATGAATACCATAACGTTTGGCGTCGCGGGGAGAATGAATCGAGACTTTTTCGCCATCCAGCAGAATATCTCCGCTGTAATGGTCATAAGAGCCGGAAAGAATCGCCATCAGCGTGGATTTTCCCGCGCCGTTGGCGCCGGTCAACGCGTGGATAGACCCGCCTTCCAGCGTGAAATTCACCTGTCTGAGGGCCGGAAATCCGGCAAAAGAGATGGAAATGTAGCGCATTTCCAGACGCGAGCGCGGGTTTATGGGCATAATTGACAACAACGGATTCTTAATGGCGATAATGACGAGGAGTCGACGTTGAAAAATATCATATTAACCGCAGAATGGAATGCCTGATTAGGGCTCCGGGCGTTGCGGGAAAGAAATGAAAAAGCATAACTTAAGCAAAAACGTTATTAACACCGGAATCCGTTATCGCTAAAGATGGTTTCCACCCGTTTTTTCCACGCCCGGCGGCAGGTTAACGCGTGCGTGTTATCGCCTAAATTATTCAAACAGGAACGTGTTCGTCATGAGTACAACCGATATTCGGGTCCAGGTAGGGCCGGCTAACTATTTTTCTTTCCCAGGGGCAATCGACAAACTGAGTGAATTTTACCCGGATGAGGTGCTGGCGCGAGCGTTCTGGATCTCTGGTGAACGTGCTCTGGCGGCGGCGCATCCGTATCTGCCGTCGGCATTTTCCGCACCGACGGCCCGGTCCGCCGGCTTTTCCGCGCATTGCAGCGAAAGCGAGATTGCTCGCTTAACCACGGCCGCGGGCGACGATCGCACCGTAGTGATTGGCGTGGGAGGCGGTGCGGTGCTGGATACCGCGAAGGTGGTGGCGCGTCGTTTGGGGCTGCCGCTGGTGGCGATACCGACTATCGCCGCAACCTGCGCCGCCTGGACGCCGTTGTCCGTCTGGTACAACGACGCCGGGCAGGCGTTGCGGTTTGAGATTTTCAATGATGCCAACCACCTGGTGTTGGTGGAGCCGCGTATTCTGCTGGCCGCGCCGGTGGAGTACCTGTTGGCGGGGATTGGCGATACGCTGGCCAAATGGTATGAGGCCGTCGTGTTAAGCCCCCGGCCGGAGACGTTATCGTTGACCGTGCGCCTGGGCCTGCAAACCGCGCAGGATATCCGCGACCTGTTGCTGCGCCAAAGCGAATCGGCGCTGAAAGCCGCGAGCACCGCCACGCTGAATCAGGACTTTCTGGATGTGGTCGATGCCATTATCGCCGGTGGCGGCATGGTCGGGGGATTGGGCGAGCGTTATACCCGGGTGGCGGCGGCACATGCCGTGCACAATGGTTTAACGGTGTTGCCGCAGACGGAGCCATTCCTGCATGGCACCAAAGTGGCCTACGGTATTCTGGTGCAATGCGCATTGCTGGATCAAACCGATACGTTGCGCCAGTTGAAGGCCGCGTTCCGGGTGTTTGGATTACCGGTGTCGCTGGCCGAACTGGGGGTGGATATCACCGATGACTCGGCGTTGCAGGCGGTAATCGCCCGTACCTTGCAGGCCGGCGAGTCCATTCATTATTTACCCGGCGTGTTGGACGCCAACAGGCTGCTGGCGGCGTTTCAGTCAGTGGAGCGAACGGTGTGATGAGTGCGGGGCGGCGGTTAAACCGCCCCGCTGTTTGTTGTATTGGACGGTGTTACTGCAGTTTGTTATACGGAAAAGAGTTCCTGATGTAACGTGCGTAATAACGTGCTTTGGCATTGGATTCCATCAGCTCTTCATAAATCATCCGCGCCACATTTTTGTACTGATACAGACTGCCGTTCAATAACTCTATTTCCAGAATGCTATTGTCCGGATCGTAACCTACGGCAAACAACTCAGTGGAAGATACACGTTTGCGTTGCAAAACAAATTGCTCCCTGTTGATGATTGCGATGTAACGGTAATGTTACTTGCTGTGTTTTTTTTGGTCAATCATAGCCCCGGTGGGGCGAAAACCGTCGTCAAAACAGACGAAGAAAATATAAAAAGGCGACTCTCGTTTTTTCACCTGCCTACCGGCCGCTCGGTAGATTGCCTCATGAAGAGTAAGCACGTCTTAAAAGGCTACTGCCACGTACCGCAAGCGTTCCCGATGAACTCCGCGGTACGTGTACCGTGCAGGGTTACGTTATTAAACAACCCCGATTAGTTTGACTGCAAGTGATTTGCATGAAAACGCAGATGATCCTCAATAAAGCTGGCGATAAAGTAATAACTATGGTCATAACCCGGCTGAATGCGCAGTGTCAACGGCCACTGTCGTGCGCCGGCGATGCTCTCCAGTTGCTCTGGCTGAAGCTGGACGGGCAGGAAGCTGTCGCCGTCACCCTGATCGATCAGCGTCGGTAGCGGTGCCTCACTGTGAGCAAGCAAGTGACAACTGTCGTACTGTAACCACTGCTGCCGATCGTCGCCCAAATAGGCACTGAACGCTTTCTGCCCCCAGGGCACTTGCGCAGGGTTGACGATGGGCGCAAAAGCCGACACCGAACGGAAACGGCCGGGATGACGCAGCGCCAGCATCAACGCGCCGTGCCCGCCCATCGAATGGCCGCTGATGGCGACCCGATCGCTGGCGCTGACGTGCTGGCGCACCAGCGCAGGCAATTCGTCGCTGATATAGTCGAACATACGGAAATGCCGGTCCCAGGGCGATTGCGTGGCGTTGAGATAAAACCCTGCGCCTTTACCCAGATCGTACTGCGCGTCGTCCGGAACGTCATCGCCGCGCGGGCTGGTATCCGGTATCACCAGCACCAGCCCCAACTCCGCCGCCACCCGTTGAGCACCGGATTTAAGGGTAAAATTCTCGTCGTTGCAGGTGAGCCCCGACAGCCAGTACAGCACCGGCGGCGGGGCGTCTTTGGCGAGAGGCGGATAAAACACGCTAAAGGTCATGTCGCAATTCAGCGTGGCGGAGGCATGGCGATAACGCCGCTGCCAACCGCCGAATAACCGGTGTTCTTCCAGCAATTCCAGTGATGCCGTCATGGTGTGTGAATTCCCCGTCATCAGTTGAAATGCACCACGGAGCGAATGGATTTACCTTCGTGCATCAGATCAAATGCTTCATTGATCTGCTCAAGCGGCATGGTATGAGTGATGAAGTCGCTGAGCTGGAATTCGCCGTCAAGATAACGCTGTACGATCCCCGGCAGTTGGCTGCGACCTTTGACGCCGCCGAAAGCGGAGCCGCGCCATACGCGCCCGGTCACCAGTTGGAATGGCCGGGTGGCGATCTCTTCGCCCGCGCCGGCCACGCCGATAATAACCGATTCACCCCAGCCTTTATGGCAACACTCGAGCGCAGAGCGCATCACGTTGACATTGCCGATACATTCGAAAGAGAAATCCACGCCGCCGTCGGTCATGTCGACGATCACGTCCTGGATCGGTTTGTCGTAATCTTTCGGGTTGATGAGATCGGTCGCGCCCAGTTTACGGGCCAGGTCAAACTTGCTGGTGTTGAGGTCGATACCGATGATGCGGCCGGCACCCGCCATTTTCGCACCAATAATCGCAGACAGGCCGATGCCGCCCAGACCGAACACCGCCACGGTATCTCCGGCCTTCACTTTGGCGGTATTGGTTACCGCGCCCATACCGGTCGTGACGCCGCAACCTAACAGGCACACTTCTTCCAATGGGGCTTCTTTGCTGATTTTCGCCAGAGAAATTTCCGCCACCACGGTACGTTCCGCAAACGTGGACGTGCCCATGTAATGGAAAATCGGCTGGCCGTCTTTAAAGAAACGGTGAGTACCGTCCGGCATCAGGCCTTTGCCTTGCGTGGCGCGGATCGCCTGACACAGGTTGGTTTTACCCGAACGGCAGAATTTGCACTCGCCGCACTCCGGGGTATACAGCGGGATCACATGATCGCCGACGGCGACGCTGGTCACCCCTTCACCCACGGCCTCTACGATGCCGGCGCCTTCGTGACCGAGGATCACCGGGAATACGCCCTCCGGGTCTTTGCCGGACAAGGTATAAGCATCGGTATGGCAGACACCGCTGGCGAGGATGCGTACCAGCACTTCGCCTTTCTGCGGCGGCATCAGATCGACTTCTTCAATCGACAACGGCTGATTCGGACCCCAGGCGATAGCGGCGCGGGTTTTAATCATTTGCATGGTGAAACTCCTTATTAAGTTGTAATGCAGCCGCTGGAATCACACAGCGGCAGCCAGGGGTAATGCGGGGCTGATGCAGACACCGGCATCAGACGCCGAGTTCAATCATGAGCTTTTTCAACGCCTCGACATTGGGACCGAACGCATCCCGCCGCCAGATAAGCCAGGTCGTGACCAAGGCGATGTCACCGGGCAATGAATGAGGCTGAACCTGCTGACCGGCCGGCAGCGCGTCCAGCACGCTGTGCGGCACCATGGCTATACCGCTGCCGCCGGCCACACCCGCCAACAAGGCGCTATACGACGGCATTTCCACGATGGCGACGGGGGTGAAACCTTGCCCGCGAAACCAGCCCTCCAGTCGCTGGCGGTAACCGCAGCCGGCGGCGAAGGTCAGCAATGGCAGGTGCTTAACCTGCGACGCCTGGGAAACCGGCGGCATGCCGACGGCGGTAATTAGCGCCAACTGTTGCGAAAACACCTGGCAACTGTTGACGGCGTCATGCCTGACTGGGCCGGTAACCAGCCCTGCCGCCAGCTCGCCGGCATTTACCGCGTCCAGCAATGCGCCGCAGGTGTCGTTATGCAGTGATAACTGAACCTGTGGATAACGGCGATGGTACAGCGCCAGCAGTTCAGGCAACGCCGTGATCAGCAGGCTTTCTACCGCGCCCAACGCGAACAGGCCGGCAGGTTCGCTGGTGTGCGCCATCGCCAGCGCTTCGTCGCTTAGCGCCAGAATACGCTGGGCATAACACAGGAAATTATGGCCTGCCGGTGAAAGACGAACGCGCTGACGCTCACGAATAAACAGATCGGTGCCCAGCTCTTGCTCCAGCTGGCGCAGCCGGGTAGTGAGGTTGGACGGTACCCGGCCAAGCTGTGCGGCGGCGCGTACCAGTGAGCCGGTTTCCGCCACCAGGCAGAACATACGCAGTTGAGTGAGATCCATTTATTCTTTTTTCGTGAATAACTTTTGTTGAGTTGTTTATTTATATTGAGTTTAGCGGTTGTGTGTGGCACTGGCAACCCGGTTGTTGGTGAGGCCTTTCCGGGCCGCAGCGAGCGGCGTTCAAATTTGTTCCCAACGAATTTGTCACGCTCTTGCCGCGCAATAAGGCGCTTAACAAGCCTTGCTCCGTCGGGTTAACGCGACGCGTTGTTCAAAACGTAAAGCGGCTTGTCCTGCAATGTGAATTATTCTATACCCGTCATACTTCAAGTTGCAGGTGCGTTGGCTTTCCTCGCTCACTCCGGTCACTTACTTGAGTAAGCTCCCGGAGATTCGCTGCGTCGCCGCGTTACAAGGCTCAATGAGCCTTGCCCTGACGGGCCAACGCTTTGCGTTGTTCAACACGCGAGCGTGTTGTCCTGCAACTCGAATTATTTTGGGTATATGTATAACCGCCGGATAGACGTCGGCGCTTTTTTATTTTTTGTGACATTTTAATTAGCCGCATTTTAATGGAGTGGCTTTTTTTTTATCACGAAGTAGGGATAAGATGATATTCGGGTTTTGGCATGGAGCCCTGGCTATTATTCTTTTTCTTTGTGACATTCTATGGACGACACTGACAGTCATCACTGACTGATCACCTACCCGTTATATCCTTCATACTTCAGGTTGCAGGTGCGTTGGTTTTGTTATTTTTCCCAGTCGCTTATCTGTTACGCGCCTGGGGACGCTTTCAGTCGCCACCCTCCTGCGGCTCGAATTATTTAGGGAAAATACCTTATCCTTTCTGGCGTCATCGCGTTTTTCTGCGCCGTGGATAAGTCATTATTCTAATCAGACAGACATTATCTGGATATCATGATGCGCATTTTAAACAATATCACCATCAGGGCCATGCTTTTAATCATACTCACCGGATTTACCTTAATCTGGGGAGGCAGCGCGATGACTACTATCGTGTCGTTAAATAAAGTGGAATCGTTATTGAACACCAATCAGATTGAGAAAAAAAATTACACTATTCTGTCTAATGGCCGGGAAGCCTTTACCCAATCAATTTCGCTGATTAATCGCAGCGCGCTATTTCAACAACGAGGAGATACGGCTCAGGCGCAGGCCCTGTTGCAACGAGTGCAGGGTAACCTCGACAGTACCCGTACGCTGCTGGCAACTTTTCGTGCCTCCAGTCATGACGGCATCAAGGCTACGCTGGTCGGGCAAATCGCCGACTCCTGGGATAACGCTATTGTCCAGGCATTGATTCCGATGCTGAATGCCAGCCGTGCGGGCCGTTTCGACGAATACCAACACTATTATCTGGACGTTTATCCTGCGCTGGCACAAGCGTTTGGTAATAATGTGGCGCAGTACGGCGAGACAATACAGATTGATAACTCATTAGCCAAAGCGAATCATCTGACTTCTGTCAGCCGGAATGTGCTGAGTGCCGCCCTGATTTTTGGCGTGCTGGCGTTGTTGCTGTGCGATCGTTATCTGGTCAACTATCTGGTGAAACCGATAGGGGATATCAAACGTCATCTGAGCGCGTTGACGGAAGGGCGCCTTGGGCTGGAGCTGCAGGAGTTCGGCCGTAACTGTGTTGGTCAACTGATCCCCTACATCCGCCAAATGCAAAATAATCTGCGTGATACGGTGAGCGTCATCCGCGATAGCTCAGCGGCGCTGCATGTCGGGGCAAGCGAGATCAAAAGCGGCAACGATGAATTGGCCAGCCGCACGGAAGAGCAGGCCGCAGCGCTACAACAGACGGCGGCCAGCATGGAACAGTTGAGCGCTACCGTGATCCATAATGCGGATAATCTGAGACAAGCCAGCCAGTTGGCACAGGACGCCACCAAACGTGCTGTGGCCGGCGGCGAAGTCGGGAAGGCGCTGGAAGATATGATGGCTGGAATTTCCAACAGCTCGCGTCAGATCAACGACATTATTACCCTGATTAACGGTATTGCTTTCCAGACCAATATCCTGGCGTTGAATGCGGCGGTGGAAGCGGCGCGTGCGGGTGAGGCTGGTCGCGGTTTTGCCGTCGTAGCGGGCGAAGTGCGTAATCTGGCTCAACGCAGTGCTCAGGCCGCCAAAGATATCAGCACGCTGATCGGTGATTCCGTTCAGCGAGTGGCCGCAGGCTCCGTCCAGTTGACGCAAGCGGGGGCGGCGATGGGCGACATCATTAATAGCATCATGGGCGTGGATGCCTTGATCCGTGATATTGCGTCCGCGTCGGAAGAACAAAAGCGAGGCATCATGCAAATAGGCCAGGCGGTGACGGAAATGGACGGCGTGACGCAACAGAATGCGTCGCTGGTAGAAGAAGCGGCCTCCGCTGCGGCATCGTTGGAATTCCAGGCCCGGCAGTTGGCGGATGCCGTTACCGTATTCAGCCTGTCGGAGGGGGAGGAACATCGGTACGCTACTCACGGGATGCTGCCCCCGGCGCGGCTGGCGACGTCATTCCGTTGAGCCGCCATTGCGGGAGAGGGGCAGCACGTGTCGTGCGCGCCATAGCGGCTTTTCTGATCGCGTAATCATCAATACAGACCACCTGCTTTATGCCGGTGGTTTTTACAATATATCCGTCATACTTCAAGTTGCAGGTGCGTTGGCGGCGTTCGTTCACCCGAATCACTTACCTGAGTAAGCTCATCGGGATTCACTCTCTTGCCGTCTTCCTGCAACTCGAATTATTTTGGGTATAGATTCAACCTAATTCATTGTTCCTGTTAATTATTATTCCCATTGTTTTGCACGTTGCCGTATTGCCGACGGCCATATCTCCCAGTTCGTCCCCATCGCACTCTGCCGTCATCATCTACTGGTGACGATAGCTTTTCCCTGACCTGAAACAGCACTGAAATAACGATAGCAACGATATACCCGTCATACTTCAAGTCGCAGGTGCGTTGGCTTTCCTCGTTCACCCCGGTCACTTACTTGAGTAAGCTCCCGGGGATTCGCTGCGTCGCCGCCTTCCTGCAACTCGAATTATTTTGGGTATAGATGCTTTGATGAAAAGAAAATCATCAACCATATGAAGGAGAAAGCACAGGAATCGGTTAAACGGTGGCTGAAGGTGATGCCGCGTCGTTTTAATTTAAGGCTCGCTTAATTTTCGCCATGTAATCTTTTAAATTGAAAACTGTCGGGGGGCGGAATTATTTCCCGGTGATAAAAAGATAAGTTGATATCTCATGTTACTTGTTTAATTGGTAGTGATTTATGCCGGAAAGATAAACACGGTGATTATTTTTAGTGCCGTGCTTTTCAATTTGACCGGGAATTCTCTTGTCACGATGCGAATATAAGTAAACAGCGCGCACAATGCTTCTGATTACATTCGGTAATAACCAGCGCAGGTGACTATGACTAAATACGTGCTGAGCACGCAAAAACAATGTGGAGCCTGTTATGAATTTCTTGATAAATATTACCGTCAGAAGAATGATGTTGGTTATTCTCGCGCTATTTACCCTTGTGTGGGGAATCGCCTCCGGCTTTACTTTGTACTCGCTGGGTAATGTCAGTCGTTTATTAGGTGACAATCAGGAGCAGAAAAGAAGCTATTCCATTCTGGTTCACGGTAATGATCAATACTCCCGTGCGGTAACCCGTATGTTGCGCATACCGGAATTTATACAGCAAGGGGATATGGACAATGCGCAAAAAACGCTGGAGTCCGCTTCGGAGGCGCTTAAAAACGCCAAAGAGGGATTAGCGCAATTCAGAAATAGCCCGCAGATCGGCATCAGCGATGGGCTGGCCCGGCAACTGGTTACATCATGGGAGCAGATTCTCGGTAATGCGGTAGAGCCGATGATCACGGCATTGAAAGAAGGGAAAATGGACGAGTTTAAGCGAATTTTTCTGAAGCAATATCTGTCGATGAGTGTGGAGTTCGGTGAGTTGACGGAAAAATATGCCGCTGCGATTCAGTCCGACAATTCGATTATGGATGTAGAGCATTACATCGCAATCAGCAAAAATATCTTGCTGGCTGCGTTGGTCATCGGCATCGGTGTACTGTTTCTGAGCGACCGTTATCTGGTCAATTATCTGGTGAAGCCGATCGGCCAGATTAAACGTCATCTGGAATTACTGACCAGCGGTAAGTTAGGCGTCGAGCTGGAAGAGTTCGGCCGTAACTGCGCCGGCCAATTAATCCCCTACATTCGGGCGATGCAGCATAGCCTGCGTAATACCGTACAGACCATTCATGCCGGTTCATCCGTGATTTACACCGGCACCAGCGAAATCCGCCAGGGGAATGACGAACTGTCGCGCCGTACCGACCAACAAGCGGCGGCGTTGCAGGAAACGGCCGCCAGCATGGAAGAGTTGACCTCGACGGTGAAAAACAACGCCGATAACGTGCGTCAGGCGCGGCAGATTTCGGACGAAGCGCAGAAAATGGCTCGGCAGGGCGGTGATATTACCGACAGCGTGGTGACCACCATGCAGAGCATTTCCGAGAGTTCCCGCAAGATTGCAGATATTACCAGCGTAATTAACGGCATCGCCTTCCAGACCAACATTCTGGCGCTGAACGCGGCGGTGGAAGCGGCGCGGGCCGGTGAACAGGGGCGCGGTTTCGCCGTGGTGGCCGGTGAGGTGAGAAATCTGGCGCAGCGCAGTGCGCAGGCGGCGAAAGAGATTGAGACGTTGATCGGCGAGTCGGTCAGCCGGGTCGATACCGGGTCGGCGCTGGTACGGGAAGCGGGCAGCGCCATGGAGGTGATTATCTCTTCGGTATCACGTGTGCATGACCTGATGGGTGAGATATCGGCGGCATCCGACGAACAGAGCCGCGGTATCGACCAAATCGGTCAGGCGGTAACGGAAATGGACGGCGTGACGCAGCAGAACGCGGCGCTGGTACAGGAAGCTTCCGTCGCCGCCGCATCGTTGGATGAGCAGGCGCAGAATCTGGCTGAGGCGGTGGCGGCGTTTGACCTGGGCGATCGGCACGGTATTGCGGGCTCGGCTCGCCGCGTGGGGCCGGCTTTGAAACGACCAGCGGCATCTTCGCCGGGCGTACGTTCGGTCGCGGTCTCTACTCAGGCCGACTGGGAAACCTTCTGACGCAGTATCTGATGTGCCCGTCTCTTGTTCCGAATGCACCGGCTTGCCGGTGCATTCGGCTGTATGCCGGTGTGTTGGCGCAAGTCTGACGGGTATAAATGGAGCCGCGGCAAATACCGAATGATTACTACAGAGACGGTGACTCAGGGTTCAGTAACGGAAGAAATTAAAAATAGAATAGTTGAAATGAAATAACGTGATCTCGGTCCATTTTATTTTTTTATTTAAGGATGGCTTAATTTTCAATCGGTAGTTTAAACGATGAAAATACCGTGAATGAATAGCCAGTCATGGTAAACTGACAAGCGTTGGATAAAAAGGAAACGCGGTTTTTTTCGCCGTAGCACTTACCGGAATAGAAAAATTATTCAATTTATTAAGAGTGATTTTGCCAGGGTTTGATTGTCACGATACGCGTCAGGTGAACAGTTGTGAGAAGTGCTCATTATTTAAACTGGGGAATAACCAAACGCAGGTGGCTATGACTACGCAAGCGCTGAAGGCGCGACTAATTATCCGGAGCCTGTTATGAATATCTTAAGACACATTACCGTTAGGCGGATGCTGCTCATTATACTGACACTGTTTACTGTCATCTGGGGAATGGCCTCTATTTATACATTGGATTCGTTCAGTAGTATGAGTAATCTACTGAATGACAACATGTCACAAAAGAAGAGTTACTCTACGCTGGTCAAAGGTAATGATCAGTATTTTCGCTCGGTAACCCGCATGTTGCGTGCGGCGGATTACCTGCAGACGGGGAATAAGGAAGATGCCCAGAAAACCCTGAGTGCAGCCGGCACCGCACTGAAAAACAGTCAGGATGCGCTGGCGCAGTTTAAAAACAGCGAACATATCGGGGTAGATAAAGAAACTGTACAAAAAATGCACGAAACGTGGGGCCGGTTATTACAGGAAGGCATCGAACCCATGCTGACGGCGGCTAAGGAAGGCAGAATGGAGGATTTTCGCCAGTTGTTTCGCAAACAATATCCGCCGTTGAGTGTGGAGTTTGGCAATATTGCAGAGAAATATGCAGTAGCTATCCAATCTGACGAGACGATTTTAGCCGTAGGAAACCACATTGCCATTAATAAAACGGTGCTGCTGTTTGCGTTAGTTACAGGCGTTATCATGTTGTTCCTGAGCGACCGTTATCTGGTCAATTATCTGGTGAAGCCGATTGGTCAGATTAAACGTCATCTGGAATTGCTGACCAGCGGTAAGTTAGGCGTTGAACTGGAAGAGTTCGGCCGTAACTGCGCCGGCCAGTTGATCCCTTACATTCGCGCGATGCAGCAAAGCCTGCGCGACACGGTGCAGACTATCCATGGCAGCTCGACGGTGATTTACACCGGCACCAGCGAAATCCGCCAGGGGAATGACGAACTGTCGCGCCGTACCGACCAACAAGCGGCGGCGTTGCAGGAAACGGCCGCCAGCATGGAAGAGTTGACCTCGACGGTGAAAAACAACGCCGATAACGTGCGTCAGGCGCGGCAGATTTCGGACGAAGCGCAGAAAATGGCCCGGCAGGGCGGTGATATTACCGACAGCGTGGTGACCACCATGCAGAGCATTTCCGAGAGTTCCCGCAAGATTGCAGATATTACCAGCGTGATTAACGGCATCGCCTTCCAGACCAACATTCTGGCGCTGAATGCGGCGGTGGAAGCGGCGCGGGCCGGCGAACAAGGCCGGGGATTTGCCGTCGTCGCCGGTGAAGTCCGCAGCCTGGCGCAGCGCAGTGCGCAGGCGGCGAAAGAGATTGAGACGTTGATCGGCGAGTCGGTCAGCCGGGTCGATACCGGGTCGGCGCTGGTACGGGAAGCGGGCAGCGCCATGGAGGTGATTATCTCCTCGGTATCACGTGTGCATGACCTGATGGGCGAGATATCGGCGGCATCCGACGAACAGAGCCGCGGTATCGACCAAATCGGTCAGGCGGTAACGGAAATGGACGGCGTGACGCAGCAGAACGCGGCGCTGGTACAGGAAGCTTCCGTCGCCGCCGCATCGTTGGATGAGCAGGCGCAGAGCCTGGCGTCGGCTGTCGCCGCATTTGACCTGGGTGGATCGTCGGGCGCATTGCACTCACCACGTGTCGCGCCGGCGGCGCCTGCGCTGAAACGGCCATCGCAGAAAGCTGCCTTAACGAACCGCTCGTCCCACGATGGCTGGGAAACATTCTGATCTGATCAACATATTTACCCATAATGCACCGGCTAGCCGGTGCATTTTTTATTCCCCTCTGGAATGGCGAACACCGTCTCACTCTTTTTCGGCGCGGTTTTTATATGAATAAGCGCTTGCACCCCCCTCATTTTTCCTATCCCTGCCTATACTTGCTGATGATCGGTACGTGCCTGTTCAGTTTATTGCTTACCCTGCTTATAACCACTTGATGGTAGTATTTCTCTCTATGACGTGTGGTGCGGCGGTATTTAGCGAGACACGTGTTCTGATAGAAGGGACTGCCGTATTAATGCGTCAAAGGCACTCTGCTATTCAGCGAATCCTGGAAAATGTCGAATAACATTCGGGAGTGAATTATGTCTTTTCTAAGAAATATCAGTATAAGAGTGATGATGTTATTTATTATGGGATTCTTCGTGGTGTTATGGGGAAGTGTATCGGGCTACAGCCTGTATTCGTTAAAACAGGTCACTGTGCTGCTCAGTGATAACTCGACTCAAAGCAAAACCCATAGTTATCTCACGTATGGCAATGATCAATACTTCCGCTCCGTCACCCGAATGGCGCGGGTGATGGATTATTTGCAATTTAACGACACGGAGAACGCGAAAAAAACGCTGGAGATGGCGCTGACGGCCATCAATAACACCAAAGGCGCATTGGGTAAATTTAAGGCGGCACCGCACATCGGTGTTGAGCAAAAAATTACCGATGAGATGGTATCAAGCTGGTCTGCACTGATTGCGACCGCCATCGAGCCTATGTATACCGCGTTGCAGAAAAATGATCTGGACGCCTTTCGCAATGTGTTTCGCAAAACCTATCCGCCAGCCAGTTGGGCATTTGGCGATGCAGCCCAGAAATACACCGCGGCAGTCACCAATGCCGATTTCCTGGGTACGGTAAATGAGCATAACAGCTGGACGCGGAATATCTTAATTCTGGCGTTAACCATCAGTGTCCTGATTTTCCTGATCAGTGAACGTTACCTAACCCGATATTTGGTTAACCCTATTACTGCGATCCAGGCTCACCTTGGAAAGCTGATCGCCGGGCGGTTGGATCAGTATCTGGATGAGTTCGGCCGTAACTGTGCCGGGCGTATGATCCCCGATATCAAAAAGCTGCAACTTAGCTTGAAAGATACCGTATCGTTGATTCGGGATACCGCCGAAGCGATTTATCAGGGCGCGACCGAAATCCGACAGGGCAATAACGACCTGTCCGGCCGCACGGAGCAACAGGCTTCGGCATTGCAGGAAACCGCCGCCAGCATGGAGCAACTGAGTTCTACCGTGCAGCACAATGCGGAAAACGTCCATCAGGCAACCAAACTGGCGCAGGAAGCGTCCGATGCAGCCAGACAGGGCGGTAAGATCACCGATAATGTGGTGGAAACCATGGACAGCATTACCGCCAGTTCTCGTAAGATCGCGGATATTACATCGGTTATTAACGGTATCGCTTTCCAGACCAATATTCTGGCGTTGAACGCGGCGGTGGAAGCGGCGCGCGCCGGTGAGCAAGGCCGCGGCTTTGCCGTGGTGGCAGGGGAAGTACGCAGTCTGGCGCAGCGCAGCGCCCAGGCGGCCAAAGAGATCGAAGGCTTGATTGCGGAATCGGTATCCCGGGTGGATGTGGGGTCAACGCAGGTTAAGCAGGCAGGGGAGGCGATGCAGACGATTATCGATGTGGTATCGCACGTGAGTAATCTCATCGGCGAAATTGCCTCTGCATCGGATGAACAAAGCCGGGGGATTTCGCAAATAGGCCAGGCCGTCAATGAAATGGACGGCGTGACCCAACAGAATGCGACGTTAGTGCAACAGGCAATGGCGGCGATAGCCTCGCTGGAAGAGCAGGCGCGGCAGTTAACGCAGGCGGTGGAAGTGTTCCATCTTGGTACCGAGCATCGTTCGGCTGCCGTTAATACCGGGCAATCGGGCGGCATGGCGCTGAAGCGACCGGCGCTCAAAGGCGCGGCCCCTGCATTGCCGAGTAAAGTCAGCACGCAGGATAATTGGGAAAAATTCTGAGTCTGTGATGCGTTTGCCCGTCGTATTCGGCAGCGCTGAATACGACGGAGCATACCGCGTCGGCAAGTTGACGTCTTTTCATCGGTCATGACATACAATCGCTGGATAATCGTCAGGCACTCCATTAGAGTTGTGGCCGACGCTGGCTCCGGTCATCGTCAGACTGAAAGACACCTGCTGGAGAAAAACATGTCGGCTGTATTAACAAAAGAAGCGGCTATGGTTCACGAAGCGCTGTTGGCCCGTGGCCTTGAAACGCCACTGCGCGGCGAAATGCTGGAAAGTGAAACCCGCAAGCGCCTCATCGCTCAGCACATGACGGAAATCATGAACCTGCTGAATCTTGATCTGGAGGATGATAGCCTGGCAGAAACGCCTCACCGCATCGCTAAAATGTATGTGGAGGAGATTTTTTCCGGTCTGGATTACGCCAATTTCCCGAAGATCACCATCATTGAAAACAAGATGAAAGTTGATGAAATGGTGACGGTGCGCGATATCACGCTGACCAGTACCTGCGAACACCATTTTGTGACTATCGATGGTAAAGCCACGGTGGCCTATATTCCTAAAGACGGCGTGATCGGGTTGTCCAAGATCAACCGCATCGTGCAGTTTTTCTCTCAGCGCCCGCAGGTACAAGAACGGTTGACCCAGCAAATTCTGGTCGCATTGCAGACCCTGCTTGGCACCAACAACGTCGCTGTATCGATCGATGCGGTGCATTACTGCGTCAAGGCGCGTGGTATTCGCGATGCGACCAGCGCCACTACTACCACGTCGCTGGGAGGGCTGTTCAAATCCAGCCAGAACACCCGTCAGGAGTTCTTACGCGCAGTGCGCCACCATCACAACTGATCGTTAGTGTCGATGCTCTGCTGGCGGCCGCTATCAGCCGCCAGAAAATCATGGGCAATTGCCGTATCAGTCACTACAATTCGCGGATACGTTCCTGTATTTGCTAAAAACCATGTCGCCACCGCCTCATTCTTCATTCCGTATCCCTATGCTCGATTTCGCCCGCGGGCTGGCGATGCTCGGCATTCTATTGATGAACATCGTTTCGTTCGGCTTGCCGCATGCCGCGTACCTTAATCCGGCCTGGCAGGGGCCGCCTTCTTCCGCTGATGCCTGGGCATGGGCGCTGATGGATATGGTGGCGCAAGGGAAATTTCTCACCCTGTTTGCCCTGCTGTTCGGTGCCGGATTGCAGCTGTTGCTAAGACGCGGCAAACGCTGGATCCACGCCCGCTTGTTCTGGTTGATGGTGTTCGGTTTACTGCATAGCCTGTTGCTATGGGACGGCGATATCCTGCTGGATTATGGCCTGATCGGTCTGGTGTGTTACGGCATGTTGCGTCATGCCGACAGCACCCGCATGTTGCTGCGTACCGGCATGGCGTTGTACCTGATGGGGCTGGTGATGCTGGTGGTCTTGAGTCAGGTATTGAGCCCTGACGGCGGGAGCTTCTGGCAACCGGGGGCGGCTGAAGTGACCTATGAGGCTTGGTGGTTAACGCAGGGGGGGCCTGAGGCCTGGCGCAACCGGTTGTCGCTGCTTAATGAGAGCCTGCTGTCGTTGGGGATTCAGTACGGGTGGTTGCTGGCCGGCTCGATGCTGTTGGGCGCTGCGCTGATGCGTAGCGGCTGGTTGCGAGGGCAGTTTAGCCAGCGTCATTATCGGCGTGTCGCGCTGTGGCTGCTGCCGCCGGCGTTGTTGATTAATGGGCTGGGCGTCATGAGTCAGTGGCAGTTGCAGTGGGACTATCGCTGGTGCGGTTTACTGCTGCAACTTCCGCGGGAAATCGGCGCGCCGCTACAGGCGATTGCCTATCTGGCGCTGTGCTATGGATTTTGGCCGACGCTGGCAAACTGGCGGTTGACCGGTTGGATCGTCAATGTCGGCCGCATGGCGCTAAGTAGCTACCTGCTGCAAACCCTGATTTGCACCACCTTGTTCAACCGCTTCGGTTGGTTCATGCATTTGGATCGCTGGCAACTGTTGCTGGTCGTGCCGCCGGTATGGCTGTGCAACCTGCTGATCGCGCGTTTCTGGCTGAGTCTTTTCCGGCAAGGGCCGATAGAGGCGATATGGCACTGGCTGACGGCCTGGGTTGCCGGGCCGGTTTCGACATCCTCTGCCGACGAGCGATAATTAGCGAGACGCCGCCGGAGCGGGTTTTTGCTGCAACGGCGGTTCTGCGCGCCAATCCTGATCGTTCATGAATTCCGGCGGTACGGCAGGATAACTGGGTTCATCGTCTGAAATTTTGTATTCAGACGGAATCGGGACCTGTGGGCCCAGAAAGCGAGGTTCCCGCTTCAGGATATAAAGATCAAATAGGGTGCCCAGTCGGGCGCCGAACTCGCGTAATCGCACCTGCCAGATATCTTTGGGCGACGGTACGGCGAAACATTGTGCCTGAATGCCCTTGTGCAGCGCGATAAACAGCGCGCGTTCGCAATGGAAACGCTGGGTAATAATCGTGAAATCGTTGGTATCAAAGACCTTGCGGGTCCGCACGATGGAATCCAGTGTTCTGAATCCGGCGTAGTCCAGCACGATATTGGCGGGAGGCACGCCGGCGGCGATCAGATCACGGCGCATGGTCATCGGCTCGTTGTAGCTCTGCTGGGCATTGTCGCCGCTCAGCAGCAAGTAGCTGACTTTGCCGCTGTTGTAGGCATTGAGCGCCCCCTGAATGCGAAACAGATAATACTGGTTGATAACGCCGGTGCGATAGTATTTGGCGGTCCCCAACACCACGCCGACCTGACGCGGCGGCAGGTCCTGAACGTCTTCGTAGATGTAAGGCGCGGTACGCCAACTGATGCAGCGATCAAGCAAAAAAGCGCTGCAGGCCAGCACCAGAATCGTGGCGAAAAGACCAAATATCAGGCGTTTCCACATGCTGCTGCCTTCGTTCGCATGGCGTAGAGAATCATCATGGAATCGGTAATCATGAGGCAAGGCTACTTGAGGTACTGAAACGACGCAAGGTGAACTGTCCGGAAGCGGCAAGCGGTGCTGATTTTTTGTTCGGAATTAATGGGGGCGATCACCGGCCGGGTTTTACCCCAGCCGGAGTGAGAGCATCAGACCAGACTGCCCCACAGATCGTATTCGTCGGCGTGTTCGATTTTTACGGTAACCAGATCGCCAACCTTGAGCCGTTTTTCGCCGTTCAGATAGACCGCGCCGTCGATCTCCGGCGCATCGGCCATACTACGGCCAATGGCGCCTTCGTCATCCACTTCATCGATCAACACTTTCAGTTCCCGGCCAATCTTGGCTTGCAAACGCTGGCTGGAAATCTGTTGTTGTACCTGCATAAAGCGATGGTAACGCTCTTCTTTCACGTCTTCCGGCACTTGATCCGGCAAGTCGTTTGCCGCAGCCCCTTCGACCGGGCTATAGCGGAAGCAACCTACGCGATCCAACTGCGCTTCCTGCAGAAAATCCAGCAGCATCTGGAAATCTTCTTCGGTTTCGCCAGGGAAACCGACAATAAACGTTGAGCGTAAGGTGAGATCAGGGCAGATCTCGCGCCAGCGCTTGATGCGCTCCAGCGTCCGCTCGACCGCGCCGGGCCGTTTCATCAACTTGAGGACCTTCGGGCTGGCATGCTGCAACGGGATATCCAGATACGGCAGGATCTTGCCCGCCGCCATCAGCGGGATAACGTCATCCACATGCGGATAGGGGTAGACATAATGCAGGCGAACCCACATGCCCAACGTCGCCAGTTGTTCACACAGGCTGACCATACTGGTTTTCACCGGTTGGCCATTCCAGAATCCGGTACGGTGTTTGACGTCGGCACCGTAGGCAGAGGTATCCTGAGAAATCACCAGCAATTCTTTTACCCCGGCTTCTGCCAGCCGTTTGGCTTCATCCAGCACCGAACCGATGGGGCGGCTGTCTAAATCACCGCGCATTGATGGAATAATGCAAAAGGTGCAGCGATGATCGCAGCCTTCAGAAATTTTCAGGTAAGCGTAATGACGCGGCGTCAGCTTTACACCCTGCGCCGGGATCAAACTGGTGAACGGGTCATGTTCCGGTTTAGGAACATAATGATGCACATGCTTGAGTACCTGCTCATAGCTATGCGGGCCGGTGATTTCCAACACTTTTGGATGCACTTCGCGGATCTGATTCTCTTTCGCGCCCAGACAGCCGGTCACGATGACCTTACCGTTTTCGTTGAGCGCTTCGCCAATCGCTTCCAGTGACTCCTGCACTGCGCTGTCGATGAAACCACAGGTATTGACGATCACCAGATCGGCATCGTTGTAGCTCGGCACTACCTGATAGCCCTCAGTACGCAGCTCAGTCAGGATCCGCTCAGAATCCACCAGGTTTTTCGGGCATCCGAGGCTGACAAAGCCAATCTTGCGGGACAGGTCTTTGCCGACATCGCCGGACTGATCGCTCAATGCCTTTTGCGGGGCCGATAGTGTAGTGGTCTGGGATGGATCGAAGGTATTAACAGTCATAGCGTCTCATACATCGGGTTGGGGCGGAAAAATGCGGCGGATTATACCTGAATCGCCGGCAGGAAACAGTCCTGCATGATTATAAAACAATCAGCGGCAATCTGTTTGGTGGCCATCGCCGTTTACATCGCCGGGATGCAAATTTGAGTAAATTCTCCCTGGCGATTTGGTGCAACATGCTATTAATTTGACCTTCTTTGAGGTTCGTCGTGTGACGATGTTATCACCACCCCCATAACAGGGAGACCGGCATGTTTTTCCCCCGCTTTCGTTTTTTTGCCTTGCCGCTGCTGGCGGTGGGCTGGTTATTTTCCGCGAGTTTGTCTGCGGGGCCGACGGTCGCCGTGCTACAAGATAATCTTGATCATCCCTGGTCGCTGGCGTTTTTGCCGGACGATCAGGGATTGTTGCTGACCGAGCGTTCAGGTCAGTTGCGACGCTGGCAAGCGGGCAAGGGGTTGTCGGCGCCGATTGATGGCGTGCCGGCGGTATTTGTCCGTTCACAAGGCGGTTTGCTGGATGTGGTCGTGTCGCCGAACTTTCGTCAGGATCGCCGCGTATACCTGAGTTATGCCGAAGCAGGGGCGGAAGGGCTGGCGGGAACGACGGTAGGATTCGGCACCCTGTCGGACGATATGCAGCGGTTGAATAACTTCACCGTGATTTTCCAGCAATCGCCGAAACGCTCCACAGGCGCGCATTTTGGCGGACGCATGGTATTTGATAAGCAAGGGTATTTATTTATTGCTTTAGGTGAAAACCAGCAACGCATGTTGGCTCAGGATCTCGGTAGTCTGCAAGGGAAACTGGTGCGTCTCACACCCGACGGGCAAGTCCCGATGGATAATCCCTTTGTTAATCACACCGCGGCGCGGCCGGAAATCTGGGCCTACGGATTACGCAACCCGCAAGGTCTGGCGCTGAATCCATGGTCTGGCGACGTATGGGAAAGTGAACATGGCCCGCGAGGCGGCGATGAAGTGAATATTCCTCGCCCAGGGCAAAACTACGGCTGGCCGTTGGCAACCTACGGCATTGATTACTCGGGGCAGAAAATCCCGGAATTTCAGGGTGCGGAAGTCGTTGGGACTGCAACCCCGATTTATTACTGGAAAGTTTCGCCCGCCATCAGCGGCATGGCATTCTATAACAACGACCGCTTCCCGGTCTGGCGTCACTCGCTGTTTATTGGTGCGTTGGCGGGAACCAGCCTGATTCGATTATCGCTGGAGGGCGATCGGGTTGTTTCTGAAGAGCGTTTACTCTCGGAACAGGGCGAACGTATCCGTGATGTGCGGGTTGGACCGGACGGTTATCTCTATGTGTTGACGGATCAGGACAACGGCAAGCTGCTGAAGGTTGGGCTGGCAGAGTAACAAAACGCAAAGCGCAACGTATCAGGCGTGTGGTGAAAGGCTGAGTGCGCCCGTGTCGGGCGCACGAGAGAAAGTATCAGGTCAATGGCAGCATGACGGTTTGGCGAAACGCTTCCCGCTCGGTCAATTGCTGATACCAGCGCTCCAGGTGAGGGCGAGGTTGGCGGCGAATCGGCAGGTTGAACCAGCTATAAGCGATGCACCCAGCCGGAATGTCACCAATGCCGAACTCCGCACCGGAAAGCCAGCGCTGTTTCGCCAGTACGGTATCGGCAATGGCGAACAGTTTTTCGCATCCGGCGATACCGGCTTCGACATCCTGCATATTGCGTTTTTCTGGCGCAGTGCGCACCAGATTGACAAATACCTGCTTGTAAGGCTCGGTAAATCCTGCCGCCCAATCCAGCCATTTATCGATACCCGCCTGGATTTTCGGGCTAGCGTGATAGAAACGACCCTGACCATATTGTGCGGCCAGATAACGCACGATGGCGTGTGATTCCCACAGCACCAGTTCATCATCCTGCAGGCATGGCACCAGTCCGTTAGGGTTCATGGACAGATAATCCGCGTCGTGGTTACGGCCGAATTGCCCGCCAGCCAGCACTAGCTCGTATGTTAAACCGAGCTCTGCTGCGCACCAGCGCGCTTTTTTCACGTTGGTCGAGTTTTCTCGACCCCAGATTTTTAACATGGCGCCACTCCTTTTTGTTTATTCTTTTGCACAAAAATCGGTGGGTGTCGTGTCGCCCACCGCTCATGACAAGGCTCAATGAGCCTTGCCCTAAAGGGCCAACGCGTGGCGTTGTTCAACACGCGAGCGTGTTGTCCTGCAACTCGAATTATTTAAGATATACCTTTTTTCTATTTACCAATCAGACTGATATTTCCAATAATGGCAGCTATTTATTAGCAGACAGGATCATTATATATGACATTAACCCATTCGATTCGCGCCCTGTTGACGGTGGCGCTTTTGGCTTCTGGTACTTCGCAGGCATTCGCACAGAACGATCCTCATACTATCGTATTTGGCGTGGCGCCGGGGCCGTACGGAGATATGGTCAATCAGGCCATTAAACCGGAACTGGTCAAAAAAGGTTACAAGGTGGTGGTGCGCGAATTCAGCGATTATGTTCAGCCCAATCTGGCATTGTCTAACGGCAGTATCGACGCCAACCTGTTCCAGCATACGCTGTATCTGGACAAATTTTCCGCCGACAAAGGGCTGAAACTCACTCGTCTGATCACGGTGCCGACTGCCAGCATGGGATTTTACTCACGTAAAATTACCTCGTTGGATCAGTTGAAAAAAGGAGATGTGATCACCCTGTCCAACGACCCGACCAACCTGGCACGTGGCCTGCGTTTTCTGCAATCACTGGGGTTGATCACCATTAAACCGGCTATCGATCCGACCAAAGCCTCGGAAAAGGATATTCAGGACAACCCACGCGAGCTGGTATTCAAACCGCTGGAGGCTGCGCAATTGCCGCGTACGCTGGATAGCGTGACTGCATCGTTGGTGAACGGCAATTTCGCCATCGCCGCCGGGCTGAAACTCTCTTCAGCATTAAAACTGGAAACGTTGGATGAGAATCTGAAGAACGTGATTGCCGTACGTGCCGATGATTTGGACAAACCGTTTGTGAAAGATATCAAAGCGGTGGTGGAGTCCCCGGCTTATGCCGCGGTGATCAATGACCCGGCCACCATGTTCAGCCAGTTCCAGCGTCCTGACTGGATGCAGGCGCAAACGCCGGTGCCGGCCCAATAATAATGACCTGAGGCAGAGGGTGTCGGGAGGTTAACACCATTAACGGTACGCCGATTCAGGGCCAGAATCGCGTAGTCTCGGCATGAGCCGGTCTTAGACCGGCTTTCTGTTTTTTTCCATAGGCTTATCAGGAGTCAGGCGGATAATGATTCAGTTAGAAAATATCTGCGTAGAATTTCCCCAGGGAAAAGGTGTGAGCGCACGGGTGGTCAATAACGTCAGCCTGCATATTCGCCCGGGAGAGGTCTACGGTATCGTGGGGGCCAGCGGCGCAGGTAAAAGCACCTTGCTGCGTACCATTAACCTGCTGCAACGTCCGGTGTCGGGTCAGGTACGGGTCAATGGCGTGCTGGTTAGCGGCCTGCGAGGCCAGGCGCTGCGTACCGAGCGTCAGAAGATCGGCATGATTTTTCAGCATTTCAATTTAATGCAGACGCGCACTGTGGCGCAAAATGTCGCATTCAGCCTGCGTGCCGCCGGCGTAGCATCGCAGGCAATCAACCAGCGTGTTGCGGAAACTCTGGCGCTGGTGGGGCTGGCGGATAAAGCCAACGCCTATCCTTCTCAGCTGAGCGGTGGGCAAAAACAGCGAGTGGGCATTGCCCGCGCCATCGCGAATCATCCTGAGGTACTGTTGTGCGATGAGCCGACGTCAGCGTTGGATCTGGAAACATCGGCGTCTATTCTGGATTTGCTGAAAGAAATTAACCAGAAACTGGGCATCACCATTGTGCTGATCTCCCACGAAATGAGTGTGATCAAGGCGATTTGCGACCGGGTGGCGGTGATGAGCGACGGTTGCGTGGTGGAAGAGGGGGATGTGTTCGACATTTTCGCGACGCCACAACATGCTTTTACCCGGCAACTGGTATCGCACACCCTCAATCTGGAATTGCCGGCGCGTCTGAAGGAAGAGCTACGCGGTACCTTGCTGAAAATCCTGTTTATCGGCGAGTCGGCTGAGCAACCTGTGCTGTCGGATGTGGCAACCCGCTACGGTGTGTCGGTCAATATCCTGCACGGCAAAATTGAATATATCGGTCATCGGGCGCTGGGCATTCTGGTGGCGTTATTGACTCATCCTACCGATGACCTGCAGGTCACGGATGCCGTGAAGCATATTCAACAACGCACAGCTCAGGTGGAGGTGTTGCATGGCTGAGTTATTGACCGATTTGTTCAATGCGTTCAACGAAACCTTCCAGATGGTCGGTATTTCAACGCTATTCGCAGTGATAGGCGGGTTGCCAGTTGGATTCCTGATCTATGTGACTGACCGACATCTGTTTTGGGAAAATCGCTTCCTCTATTTGGTCAGCACCGTGCTGGTGAATATCATCCGCTCGATTCCGTTTGTGATTCTGCTGGTACTGCTGCTGCCGCTGACTCAGTTCCTGCTGGGGAATACTATCGGCCCGGTAGCCGCAGCGGTGCCGATGTCGGTGGCTGCGATAGCATTCTATGCGCGTCTGGTCGACAGTGCTTTGCGTGAGGTTGACCCAGGTATTGTGGAAGCGGCGGAAGCATTTGGCGCCAGTCCGCTGCGTATTATCTGTACCGTGTTACTGCCGGAAGCACGAGCCGGTCTGTTGCGGGGATTGACGATTACGCTGGTCAGCCTGATTGGCTACTCCGCTATGGCTGGGATTGTCGGCGGTGGCGGCGTGGGTGATCTGGCGATTCGTTTCGGCTATTACCGCTACGAAACGCAGGTAATGGTGATTACTGTGATTGCGTTGGTCATTCTGGTTCAGATAGTACAGACATTGGGCGACGGGCTGGCAAAACGCGCTGATAAGCGCGAGCGTCGCCGATAATGAAATCTTATTTGACTATCAGATAAATGATCAGGCCACTGATGGGGGGCAGTGGCCTGGTGTAAGGGAAGGTGTTCCGTTATGCGAAAAACGATATTATTTTTTCTGCTACTTGCTTTGCCGCTTTTCTGTTTTCAAGGTCAAGGAAATGGCCCGCTTCTGGAATCGTAGTGAATTCGCAGCTCTGAATATACTTCTCCATTTTCTTAATATCGTCAGCTGTAGTGTACTCGTCATTTTCACCATTCAGAAACAGTATCTCAGCGTTAATATCCTTGAATATCTCGATATAATTCTCCTCTTTGAGCGTGAGCACCTGATCTATATGGAAATTGACCTGCTGGAAAGCAAATTCGCTCATAGAAGAAATATGTTTTAGGTTAATATGCTTCAATAAAGGCGGCAAAAACTTGCCGACTTCATTATTCAGCAACTCTGCCGCACTTTCGAATTCCTTCGAGTGGATATAGTATCTGGCACGTTGGATATAATCCCGCATTTTGTCGTTAAGGTGTGCTGAAAACGATGCGATGACGGCCTTCTTGATATGCTTGGGCTTGTTAGACAAGGCCAGCATGGACGAGAGGCCTCCCCATGAGATCGACAGTATGTGGTCCGGCTCAAAAGTATCGATAAGATGAAGCAGGATATTGACTTCATCGTTTTTTGTTATGACTCTATCCAGTGTGTTGTGTGGCAGTGATTCGCCAATAAACGGTAAATCAAAAAGAATAATATTAAACCTGCTGGACAGATTCTTAACGGTGTTTTTGAACGCGGCTGTTGTCGATAGTGCTCCGTTAACCATAATGATGGTTTCATGTTCAGGATCGGAAATATGCCTTTCAACATATATTTTCCATGAGTCATATGTGACAATGCATTTTTCTATTGACATGATAAAGTCCCTTTTGTTTGCCCGGCCAAGGCATGGCGCTATCGTTAGTTCATTTCTAGTCGTGAGATTTAACCGAATTAATAGTGCTCCCTCTTAAAACGCGGAAGGAATATGGTTTTTATCTTTATTGTTAATATATTGACATGATTAATTTATCACATTATTCGGGATGAGATAAATGCCACTTAATTTATTCGCACTATTAAGCTTTCTAAAAATAAATAAAAGAGTAAAAATCCTGACCTAAGTGGTATGTAGAGACGATCTTATAAAAATTTTTAATAATTTCGATAGATGTGTAGATTTTATGACGTTGTGATGATGTAAATAAGGGTATTATCACCTTTCGGTAGTGAATTTGACTGCACTCACCGGCAGAAGTTGTTAATTTTTTATTTTCTTTGACGAACTTTACAGAGAGAGTCGTTCTATTCTCAGATATGTCCGGCTAACTTGTACCCGTTGATCTCAGTAAACTGCTTGATCCTACTTACTTTTAACAATTTATGGACCGCGCGCATGAAGATAATGACACCTCGCATTTCCTGGCGGCACGCAGTCGTAGCGGCGACTGGGGTACTGATGGTGGTTTCGTTGGGGCTTCGCGCCGAACAGACGCCGCCTCCGCCACAAATTGACGCCAAGGCTTTTATTCTGATCGATTCCGCCAGCGGTCGGGTGCTGGCGGAGTCAAACGCCGATACCCGGTTGGACCCTGCCAGCCTGACGAAGATCATGTCGAGTTATGTGATTGGGCAAGCCATAAAAGTAGGAAAGATTAAGCCCGAAGATAAGGTGACCGTTGGAAAAGACGCCTGGGCGACCGGTAATCCATCACTCCGTGGCTCTTCACTGATGTTTCTCAAGCCGGGTGACCAGATTCCGGTGTCCGATCTTAATAAAGGGATGGTGATTCAGTCCGGCAATGATGCCAGTATCGCTCTGGCGGATTATGTGGCGGGCAGCCAGGATGCGTTCGTCAGCCTGATGAATCAGTATGCGCTTAATCTCGGTTTGACGAATACCCATTTTCTCACGGTTCACGGTTTGGATACGCCCGGGCAATACAGCACCGCCCGCGATATGGCGCGCCTGACGCAGGCATTAGTCCGCGATGTTCCGGGCGAGTATGCGTTACACAGCGAAAAAGAATTTACGTTTAATAATATTCGTCAGCCAAACCGTAATCGCCTGCTGTGGAGCGGCAATCTGCGGGTCGATGGCGTGAAAACCGGCTATACCGATGGGGCTGGCCATAGCCTGGTGGCTTCGGCGGTTGATGGGGATATGCGGTTGATTTCCGTGGTGCTGGGCGCGCCGTCTGATGCCGTGCGCTTTCGGGAAAGCGAAAAATTGCTGACCTGGGGGTTCCGTTTCTTTGAAACAGCGACGCGGGTACGCAGCGATACGCCGTTTACTACCCATCGGGTGTGGTTCGGCAGCGAAAAGCAGGCCCGATTAGGCGTCGCACAGGATGCGGCGCTGACTGTGCCAAAAGGGCAGACGAAAAACCTGAAAGCCAGTTTTACATTAGCCCAGCCGCAACTGAAAGCGCCGCTGAAGAAAGGGCAGGTCGTCGGGACGATAGATTTCCAGTTGGATGGCGCCAGTATCGGCCAGCGCCCGCTGGTGGTCATGGACGACATACCGGAAGCCGGCTTTTTCAGTCGCCTGTGGGATACGGTGCTGATGACATTATCCGGATGGTTCGGCGGATTATGGGGTTAACCCGTCAGGGGAGTACGCGGCAGTGGGTTCATCAGAGCCTACTGCGGCGATGGCTTACGGCGTCAGTAACTGAATATTGTTGGCTTTGAGGTAGTTCACGCAATCCGTGTCCGGCGTACGGTTAGTGATCAGCGAATCAAACAAGGTTAACGCACCGATGCGAGCAGGTTTGCGCTTGCCGAATTTACTGGCATCTGCGGTTAAAATTACCCGCTGGGACAACGTCATGGCTCGGTGTTTCATTGCCAGTTCGGCGAAATTAAAACAGGTCGCGCCAGCCTCCGGGTCGATGCCTCCTGCTGAAATGAAGGCTTTGGTCGGGCAGATTTGGTCAAGCTCATGTTGATGCCCCAGCGGGGTGAAGATCGCGTTGTCAGGGTGAAATTCCCCACCACACAGGATTACCCGGCCATTCGGTTTGTCTTGCAACGCCAGAAAGGTATTGAGCGAATAACAGATACCGGTAAACGGCAGGTCATCCGGAATAGCGGCGATGATAAAAGGTATGGTGGTCCCGCAGTCGAAGAACAGGGTGTCGTTGGGCTCAATGCCGGCGGCGGCTAATTCTCCCACGATATTTTTTTCTACCACATGCTTTGTCTGCTGATCGGAGACAAAATAATTGGTGGCGCCGTTGGTTTTCGGGTCACAAACCACGTAGCCACCCAACAACACCACCGATGCATCTGGGTTAGCGCTCAGATCACGCCGAACCGTCATTTCAGAGACGCCAAGCAGTTGTGCTGCATCCTTGAGGTGCAGTTTGTCGGCTTTTTTTAAAGCCTGAGCCAGTTTGTTGAGCCTTGCTGCGCGACGCGTTTCCATGTTTTCCTCGATAATGCCGGTCAGACGTGTTCCGATGCGCTATCACCACCACGCATTACGCTATCCTTCATGGCTACGCCTGAATCGGGATAGAAATGGGGTGAAAGGAAATGCACCGGGGATGGTTAACCGCAGGCAATGTGCGCTGATTGCTCAGCAGATGGGGCATTAATATAACCTTCATGAAATGTAGGGCGCAAATCCATCGTGCAAATGTTATAACGCCCCGAATCTTATTAGATGGGCTAATTAACGCAAAGAAACCAACAGTTAAGCGGTATGCCGATCAAAAACAGGCAACGCGGTGAATGCAAAACAGGGAAGGGGAAAAGAAAAGGCCCATCGTTCTTGAACCTAACCGGCGTGAACGACGGGCTCCTCAATTCAGGGATATCAAAGAAAAGCAGTGGCACTTATTCAGACTTTACTGCTGGAAAAAAGTTCTGCGTTTTCTGAAAAAAAATTGACGCTGATTTACAAAATGGTTTTAGCCGGGCAGTTGCGGCCAGATAATCACAATCAACGAGCCTGCCAGCGTCAGTAGCACGTTGGCGATAGCATAGGTGCCGGCGTAGCCCAATGCCGGGATGTTGCTGCGGGCGGCGTCGCTGATGATTTCCATGGCCGGCGCACAGGTACGCGCCCCCATGATAGCGCCGAACAGCAGCGCCCGATTCATACGCAACACATAAGCGCCAAACAGGAAGCACACTATCACCGGCAGCAGGCTGACGATAAGCCCGGACAGCACCATCTGGATGCCGATATCACCAAAGCTATGGTTGATGGTACTGCCTGCGCTGAGTCCGACGCCGGCCATAAATACCATCAATCCGAACTCTTTCACCATATTTAACGCCCCTTGCGGGATGTATCCGAACGTCGGGTGGTTGGCGCGCAGAAAACCGAGCATGATGCCGGAAAACAATAGGCCGGCCGCGTTACCGATGCCGAAAGAAAAATTACGGAACTGGAAGGTGATAAGCCCCACCATAATGCCGATGATGAAAAAGGCGCAGAAGGCCAGCAGGTCGGTAACCTGACTGTGGATGGAAATAAAACCGATGCGATCCGCGATACTTTTTACACGACGTGCGTCGCCACTCACCTGCAACACGTCGCCTTTGTTTAACACCACGCCGTCATCGATCGGCATCTCGATCTGACTACGGACGATACGGTTGAGGAAACAGCCGTGGTCGGTCAGTTTTAATTGGCTCAGGCGTTTACCCACGGCGTTGTGGTTTTTCACCACAATTTCTTCCGTCACGATCCGCATATCCAGCAGGTCGCGCTCAAACACTTCCTTACCGTCGCGAAAATTGGGGTTAAGGCGAGCGTGGGCGTCCGGGTATCCCACCAGCGCGATTTCATCGCCTAATTGCAGCACCGCATCGCCATCCGGCGTGGCCAGAATGCCATTACGACGAATACGTTCAATATAACAACCGGTCTGACGGTAAATGCCGAGTTCACGCAGGTTTTTGCCGTCGGCCCAGGCGACCAGCTCCGGGCCGACCCGATAAGCCCGAATGATCGGCAGATAAATCTTGCGCTGACTGTCGGCGTCCAGACCGCGCTCACGTGCGATTTGTTGTGCACTGGTCGGCAGATCCTGATGTTGCAGTTTCGGCAGATAGCGGGCGCCGAAAATCAGGCTGACTAAACCGACCAGGTAAGTCAGTGCGTAGCCAAGGCTTAGTTGTTCCTGCGTCATCGACAACTGCGGTCCGAGACTAATGGTATTGCGCAGCGTATCGCCGGCGCCGACCAACACCGGTGTCGAGGTCATGGCGCCAGCCAGCATACCGGCGGTCAGGCCGATGCCCCAGCCGAATACTTTACCCAGCACCAGGGCTATCAGTAACGCGCTACTGACCATAACCAGCGCCAGCATCAGGTAATTTTTACCGTCACGGAAAAAAATCGAGAAAAAGTTGGGACCGGCTTCCACACCGACGCAGAAGATAAACAACATAAAACCGAGATTAAGCGCCTCGGTGTTGATAGCGAAGTGTTGTTGCCCCAATAACAGCGACACCACCAGAACGCCAATAGAATTGCCGAGTTGAACTGAACCAAGCCGCAATTTTCCCAGGCAAAGACCTAAACAGAGAACGACGAACAGCAGCAGAATGTAATTCCCGTTTAACAAATCAGCGACGTTTATATTCATGGAATGTAACTTGTTGTTTACTGGTAAATTATTGATATAAAAATAATTTAGACTAAATTTACCCTATAAAAGAGGGCCTGACCATGTTTGGACGACAACATGATGATAAGAAAGGTTTGGGTCCCGTTATTCATTATCTGGCAAGGTCGCCAGGGACGGGGAACACCGTCTGATATGGCCGTGCCATTTTAGTGATTTCTCCGGCGGACAACCAGCCGAGGGTGCTGATAAATCACCTCATTGCTGGCTTTTCGTCCTATCAGGGATATCTGACGCAGCATGAGTTGAGCGTTTGCTTGTCATGCGCGGCTTTGGTCTATTGCGGAGAGGCTCACATGACAGGCAACAGAGGTTGGTTGGGCGTAGTCAGCTGTTTTGTGTTGTTTACGCTGGTGTTCTTAAGTCAAAAAATGCGTATTGTCGGAACCTCGCTGGAAGACGGCTTTCATGGGGACCCGGGTATGCTGTTGTTTTTATTGCCAGGCATGGTGTCGAGTTACCTGTCGCGTAATCGGCGATTACGTTACCCGCTGCTGGGTGCGGCAGCGGCGATGCCGCTTTGCCTGCTGGTATTACAGATATGGCAGTTTTCCAGCTTGTCGTTCTGGCAAGAACTGGCGTATGTCAGCAGTGCGGTGTTCTGGTGTTTGATGGGCGCCTTGGCTTTTCTGTTCTTACGTGCGGTCAGTCTGCATTTGCGTTAGGTCTCTGCTGATGCCGGCAACTGATTGCATGGCGATAGGTGTCTTTAGGGAATGATACGACCGGCAGGAAAACAACAAAGGCGCTTATCGCGCCTTTGTTGTCATCACATCAACACATCAACGTTGTCATCACATCAACGATACGTGATTACTGAAACAGATTTTCTCTGGCGTAAGCTTCGAAATCGGTGCAGCCGCCAATGTGTTTTTCATCCAGGAAAATCTGAGGTACGGTTTCTACCGGTTTTCCTACCGTTTTAGACAAGTCGGCCTTGGTGATGCCTTCTGCGTGTATGTCGACGTAACGGTAATTGAAATCGTCGCGCTCTTCGGTCAACTTTTCAGCCAATTCTTTGGCTCGGACACAATAAGGACAGCCGGGACGACCAAAAATAACTGCGTACATGTGAACTCCTTAACATCTCATTTTGTCTGGGCATCGCTGTAATCAGGATATACCCATATTGTAAACGGTTTTAGCCAACCGCGTTACTATGCCTGCAATCAGAGGAGACCTAAAGCAGTCATTACCTGTCATAACGATTAGCGCCGTCTATGATTTTATGCCACCTTTTCGGTTGTGACTTATTGCTTAAAATGGCTGGCGACATTGGTCTGCCTGCCGGTCTGACATATACTAGATGGACGTTTTTTATGGCGCGAAGCTGCGGCGGCAGGATGCGAAAACCGCAAAGGACGCAGTAGCCCGGCCAGACAAGAGACAGCTCGGCATTATGCTCGTTTATCAATAGAGCGACGGCATGCTCTATAGTGCGGTTGCCGGCCCGCATAGGCGGCGGACATCGTCGCCGGAAGCTTATCATCTCAACATTGTGTTTCAGGGATATTCAACGTGACGCCAACCATCTCGCTACTACGCCAGCATCGTTCCATCCGATCGTTTACCGACCAGGCGCTCAGCGATGAGCAACGCCATGCCATTATTGCGGCGGCTCAGAGTGCATCCACCTCCAGTTTCTTGCAATGCAGCTCGATCATCCGTATTACCGATCGCGCTTTGCGTTCGCAATTAGTACACCTGACCGGCGAGCAACCTTGGGTTGGAAAGGCGGCGGAATTTTGGGTATTTTGCGCCGATTTTCATCGTCATCAACAAATCTACCCGCAGGCTGAACTGGGGCTGGCCGAGCAATTGCTGCTGGGGTGTGTCGACACCGCGCTGATGGGGCAGAATGCGCTGGTAGCGGCGGAGTCGTTGGGGTTGGGCGGCGTTTTCATCGGTGGGATCCGCAATAGTATTGCCGAAGTCACGCGTTTGCTGGCATTGCCGCAACAGGTGTTGCCGTTGTTTGGTTTGTGTCTTGGGTATCCGGCCGCGCAGCCGGACCTGAAACCGCGCCTGCCCGCAGAACTGGTGGTGCATGAGAACGGCTATCAACTGCTGGATCGTGCTTTGTTGGCGGAATATGACCAACATATCGTCGAGTATTATCGTCATCGCGACAGCCATCAGCGTATGGACAACTGGAGCGAACAAATCCGGCGGACTCTGAGTAAAGAGAGCCGGCCATTCATGTTGGACTACCTGCGGCGGCAGGGCTGGGCCACCCGATAGCACCGGAGCGCTATGAAAATCGCCATTCTGTCGCAGGACGGTTCTCTCTATTCTTGCAAGCGATTGTGTGAAGCAGCGGAAGAACGGCAACACAGCATTGAGGTCATCAATCCGCTGTCGTGCTATATGAATATTAATTCGGCGGCACCCTCGGTGCATTATCGTGGGCGTCATCTGGACCCGTATGACGCGGTTATTCCACGCATCGGCGCGGCGATTACCTTCTATGGCACGGCGGTGTTGCGCCAGTTTGAAATGCTGGGCAGCATGGTGCTGAATAACGCGATGTCGGTCATCCGTGCCCGCGACAAACTGCACTCGCTGCAATTGCTCGCTCGGCAGGGTATCGATCTGCCGATTACCGGTTTTGCGCATTCTCCCGATGATACGGCTGATTTGATCAAAATGGTCGGCGGAGCGCCGCTGGTAGTGAAACTGGTGGAAGGCACGACAGGGGATAGGCGTTGTGCTGGCGGAAACCCAGCAGGCGGCGGAAAGCGTGATTGATGCGTTTCGTGGTCTTAATGCCCACATCCTGGTGCAGGAGTATGTCCGCGAAGCGCAGGGGAAAGATATTCGGTGCCTGGTGATTGGCGATAAGGTCGTGGCGGCGATTGAACGGCAGGCCAAACCTGGGGATTTTCGTTCCAATCTGCACCGAAGCGGCAAGGCCAGCCAGGTGCGAATTACGCCGCAGGAGCGTGCAATTGCGGTCAAAGCCGCAAAAACATTGGGACTGAATGTGGCGGGTGTTGATATACTGCGCTCGGCGCGTGGGCCTCTGGTTATGGAGGTCAACGCCTCACCCGGGCTGGAGGGTATCGAAACCGTTACCGGGTTGGATATCGCAGGGATGATGGTCGAATACATTGAGCAACATCATCGCACCGTATCCCGTTCAGCCAAAGTCGGGTGAATACGCCGCGTGAACGTCGCTTTTGACGGCGTAGGCGTGTCTTGGTGGTCAGTCAATAATGATGATTGACCTGTCATCCCTGAGTTAGGCGTTGGCGTAGGTCAGGTTTTTTATCTCCATGAATATGAGGCGGTCAAGATGGATTCAATCATCGTCCCTGATTTGAATTTGCTTCGGCGGTGGCTGGATCAACTGGGCATCATTTATTTCGAATGTGATTCCTGTCAGGCGTTACATCTGCCGCATATGCAGAATTTTGACGGCGTGTTTGACGCGAAAGTCGACATGGCTGACAACGTTATCCTGTTTTCCGCATTGGCGGAAGTTAAGCCGACGGCGTTGATTCCGCTGGCGAGCAACCTAAGCCAGATTAACGCCAGCTCGCTAACGGCTAAGGCATTTCTTGATATTCAGGACGATAACCTGCCCAAGTTGATCGTGTGCCAGACATTCAGTGCCGGCGCCGGTATCACGCTCGAACAGTTCCGCCATTTCATGCAGCAAGCCGAGCAGCAGGTCTCCATGGTGATTATGGAGGCCAGCGCCAATAATCTGCTGTTTTTAGGTGATGAGGAAGAGAGCCCTGCTGAGCGCTTCAACACCTCCAGCCTGCACTGATTGCTTTACGGATCAATCACCGGTCATTAGCTTTTCTTATTTTCAAAAACCGCATTTAGTGCGGTTTTTTGCTTTCTAATCCATATTTTTTTCTGCGTTTGTCGCTTCGGGACGCAGCACATAGATAAATAGTGAATAAATAATCGATAAAACCCGTTTTTTGCCTTCCGGTATGGTACGGGCGTAACAGTGCGGTTATGCTTTATTTCTGTATGGTTCAGATAATAACGTCGTGACGGTTTGTGTTTTAACGATGAAAAACGCGGGTGCATAGCCATTCATCGCGTCGTTATTCTGAGGCCTGATAAACAACGAACGGTGTTGCTGCCGGGCACCGTGCAATCACCCCCTATGTTTATCCCTGGTATGGAGGAAGGAACGGATGTTCACCCAACGTAAAAAATGGCTTTCGGGTGTTTTAACCGGCTTGATGATGGCCGCGTCCGTCACCGCATCTGCGGAAGAGAAAACGCTGCACGTCTATAACTGGTCTGATTATATCGCGCCGGACACACTGGAAAATTTCCAGAAAGAGAGCGGTATTAAAGTCGTGTACGACGTGTTTGACTCCAACGAGGTGCTGGAAGGCAAACTGATGGCCGGCAGCACGGGGTTTGACCTGGTGGTGCCTTCCGCCAGCTTCCTCGGCCGCCAGATCAGCGCCGGTGTCTTTCAACCGCTGGATAAGAGCAAACTGCCGAACTACAAGAACCTCGATCCTGAGCTGATGAAGCTGATCGAGGAACACGATCCGGGCCATAAATACGCGGTGCCTTATCTGTGGGCCACCACCGGTATCGGTTACAACGTGGATAAGGTGAAAGCCGTATTGGGCAAAGACGCGCCGGTCAATAGCTGGGATCTGGTGCTGAAGCCGGAGAACTTGGAAAAGCTGAAGAGCTGCGGCGTTTCCTTCCTCGACGCGCCGGCTGAAATTTATGCCACGGTGTTGAACTATCAGGGCAAAAACCCGAACAGCGCCACCGAAGCGGATTACACCAAAGACGCCACGGATCTGCTGCTGAAACTGCGCCCGAACATTCGCTATTTCCACTCGTCTCAGTACATTAACGACCTGGCCAACGGCGATATCTGCGTGGCTATCGGCTGGGCCGGCGACGTGATGCAGGCGGCTAATCGGGCGAAAGAGGCGAAAAACGGCGTGAACATCAGCTACAGCATTCCGAAGGAAGGTGCGCTGGCGTTCTTTGACGTATTCGCTATCCCGAAAGATGCCAAAAATCTGGATTCAGCCTATCAGTTCCTTAACTATCTGCTGAAACCGGAGGTGATTGCCAACGTCAGTAACCATGTGTATTACGCCAACCCGAATAAAGAGGCTACGGCACTGGTGAAAGATGAAGTGCGTAATAACCCGAATATTTATCCGCCAGCGGATATTCGCGCCAAGTTGTTTACGCTCAAGGTACAATCACCCAAAATCGACCGCGTGATTACACGCTCGTGGACCAAGGTAAAAAGCGGGAAATAACCGCCGTCTTTGATGCCACTTTCATGCAACAGGCGGCTTACCCCGCCTGTTTGTGCTATTTGTGTCGCAGTCATGTGGCTGCGATTTTGTTCTGCTTTTGCCGGAGAGCAATATTAAGTGAACGAAGCGATTCCCCGCCCCAAGCCCCAGAAAGCGGCCACACCGCTGCTGGAAGTGCGCAACCTGACCAAATCCTATGATGGTCAATTTGCGGTTGATGACGTCAGCCTGACCATCTACAAAGGTGAAATTTTCGCCCTGTTGGGGGCATCCGGATGTGGTAAATCCACATTGTTGCGTATGCTGGCGGGCTTTGAGCAGCCTACTCAGGGGCAAATTGTGCTGGACGGACAGGACCTGTCTCTGGTGCCGCCTTATCAACGCCCGATCAACATGATGTTTCAGTCTTACGCGTTGTTCCCGCACATGACGGTGGAGAAGAATATCGCTTTTGGCCTGAAACAGGACAAGCTGTCGCGTGGTGAAATCAAAGACCGCGTAGAGGAAATGCTGACGCTGGTACATATGCAGGAATTCGCCGGGCGTAAACCGCATCAGCTTTCCGGCGGTCAGCGTCAGCGCGTGGCGCTGGCGCGCAGTCTGGCCAAGCGTCCCAAATTGTTGTTGCTGGATGAACCGATGGGCGCGCTGGATAAGAAACTGCGCGACCGTATGCAACTGGAAGTGGTCGACATTCTGGAGCGGGTGGGGGTGACCTGCGTGATGGTTACGCACGATCAGGAAGAGGCCATGACCATGGCCGGCCGTATCGCCATTATGAATCGCGGTAAATTCGTGCAGATTGGCGAGCCGGAAGAGATATACGAAAACCCGAATAGCCGCTTTAGCGCTGAGTTCATTGGTTCGGTCAACATGTTCGAAGGGCTGTTGAAAGAGCGCCAGGATGATGCGCTCATCGTACAGAGCCCAGGGCTGGTGCATCCGCTGAAGGTCAATTCGGATGTGTCGGTGGTGGATGGCGTGCCGGTGTACATCGCACTGCGTCCGGAAAAAATCATGCTGTGTGAAGATGTGCCGGCGGATGGCTGTAACTTTGCCGTGGGCGAAGTGGTGCATATCGCTTATCTGGGCGATCTCTCTATTTATCACGTTCGGCTGAACAGCGGCCAGACCATCAGCGCCCAATTACAAAACGCCGACCGGTTCCGTAAAGGTTCGCCCACCTGGGGGGATGAAGTCCGCCTGTGTTGGGATGCGGACAGCTGTGTGGTGTTGACGGTGTAACGGGGGAAGACGCAATGGCGATGTTATCTGAACAACATGAACCGCCGGGTCAGTCGATGAGCCCATTGCGCGCTACGCTGGCGCGGCTGCGTCTGGCGCATGGCCGCAAACTGGTGATCGCGCTGCCTTATCTGTGGTTGTTGTGCCTGTTTATGCTGCCGTTTCTGATCGTATTCAAGATAAGCTTTGCGGAAATGGCGCGCACCGTGCCGCCTTATACTGATTTGCTTGAATGGGCGGAGAATCGGCTGCAAATCAGCCTGAATATCGGCAATTATCTGCAACTGTTGTCCGACCCGCTGTACATCGACGCTTACCTGCAGTCACTGAAAGTGGCGGCGATTTCCACCCTGTGCTGTCTGGTGGTCGGGTATCCGATGGCCTGGGCGGTAGCGCATAGCAAGCCGTCTACCCGCAATATTCTGTTGCTGCTGGTGATCCTGCCGTCATGGACCTCGTTCCTGATCCGCGTGTATGCCTGGATGGGTATCCTGAAAGACAACGGTATCCTGAATAATTTCCTGATTTGGCTGGGGGTTATCGATCAGCCGTTGGTGATTTTGCACACCAATCTGGCGGTGTATATCGGCGTGGTCTACTCCTACCTGCCGTTTATGGTGTTGCCGATTTATACCGCGCTGACCCGCCTTGATTATTCGCTGGTTGAAGCCTCGTTGGATTTGGGCGCCCGTCCGGTGAGAACCTTCTTCAGCGTGATTGTGCCGCTGACCAAAGGCGGCATTATCGCCGGGTCGATGCTGGTGTTTATTCCTACCGTGGGTGAATACGTGATTCCTGAACTGTTGGGTGGGCCGGACAGCATCATGATCGGTCGTATTCTGTGGCAGGAATTCTTCAATAACCGTGACTGGCCGGTAGCGTCGGCGGTGGCGATGGTGATGCTGTTCCTGCTGATAGTGCCGATCATCTGGTTCCATAAACATCAGAATAAAGCTGCGGAGGATCAGGCATGAACAATTTACCGGTCGTGCGTTCGCCGTGGCGGACGCTGATTCTGGTGCTGGGATACGGTTTTCTGTATGCACCGATGCTGATGCTGGTGATTTACTCCTTCAACAGTTCTCGGTTGGTGACGGTGTGGGCCGGCTGGTCTACTCAGTGGTACCGTGCGCTATTCGAGGATTCGGCGATGATCAGTGCGGTATTGCTCAGCCTGACCATCGCGGCGGCCTCAGCCACTATGGCGGTGGTGCTGGGAACGCTGGCGGCGGTGGTGATGGTGCGCTTCGGCAATTTCCGCGGTTCCAATGGTTTTGCTTTTATGCTGACCGCGCCGCTGGTCATGCCGGATGTGATTACCGGGTTGTCGCTGCTGCTGCTGTTTGTGTCGCTGGCGCAGGCTATTGGCTGGCCGGCGGAACGCGGCATGCTGACCATCTGGCTGGCGCACGTCACCTTCTGTTCGGCGTATGTCACCGTGGTCATCAGCGCTCGCCTGCGTGAGCTGGATCATTCGATTGAAGAGGCGGCGATGGATCTGGGGGCGACGCCGCTGAAGGTGTTCTTCATTATCACCGTGCCGATGATAGCACCGGCGCTGGTTTCCGGTTGGCTGCTGGCTTTTACCCTGTCGCTGGATGATCTGGTGATTGCCAGCTTCGTCTCTGGTCCCGGTGCGACCACCTTGCCGATGCTGGTTTTTTCCAGCGTAAGAATGGGCGTTAACCCGCAGATTAACGCGCTGGCCTCTTTGATATTGTTGGTGGTAGGCATTATCGGTTTGATTGCCTGGTGGTTTATGGCCAGGGCGGAAAAGCAGCGTCAACGCGATTTGCAAAAAGCAAGGCGTGGCTGACGATAGCCGCGTTTTCGCCCTGAACTTGCCAATTCCCACCGCGCCGCCATACTTTCTGGTGGCGCGGTAATTTCAGGGGGAACGCAATCATACTGTACAGTAAACGGGAACCTCTGCGGCGTGGCATGTTCGCCCCTGTCTCCATCATGGTGGCGGGTTCAGCAATTATCGCTACCCGGTGTCTGGGGATCGTCCTGACTATCAGTGAACTGGGGCTGAGTGGTTTTGGCGGCTGGCTCAGTAGTAGCGCCAAGCAGTGGGACAGCACGCTGGTGTTGCTGGCGGCGTTGCTGGTGGTTTGCCTCGAAATCCGCTGTGGATTCGCGGTGCTCAGCGGGCTGAACTGGGGGCGCTGGTGTTTCCTGCTGATCCAGTGTCTGGTGACGATGTATATGCTGACGGCGTCGCTGGTGGAGTTTTTGCCGCCGATCTTTCATGTCAGCGGCGACGGCATGAGTGAGATTTTGCATCATTTGCTGATGCAGCGGCTGCCGGATTTTTTGCTGATTTTGCTGTTGTTTTTTCCCCGGCGCAGCCAGCGTTTTTTTACGCGCCATCCCTAACTTTCTCGCACGGGGGTGATACAATCAGCCCCCCTTGATGTTAACGACAGATTTCAGATTTTCCATGCAATGTGCCCGCTATAACGACGGTTCGTGTCGTTCCTGTCAATGGCTGGAAACCGCCTACCCGCAGCAGATAACCCATAAGCAGCAACATCTGCTCGGGTTGCTGGCCGCTCATCCGGTTCAACGCTGGCTGACGCCGGTAACCTCGGTGGAAATCGCTTTTCGCAATAAAGCCAAGATGGTCGTCAGCGGCAGCGTCGAACGCCCGCTGCTGGGAATGTTGCATCGTGACGGTTCGCCGGTTGATCTTTGCGATTGCCCGCTGTATCCCGACAGTTTTTCGCCGGTGTTTCGTGTATTGAAAACGTTTATCGCCCGCGCCGGACTGACGCCCTATAACGTCGCCCGACGCCGGGGCGAACTGAAATACCTGTTGTTAACGCAAAGCACCCTGAACGGCCACTTCATGCTGCGTTTTGTGCTGCGTTCCGACGCCAGGCTGGCGCAATTGCGTGCCGCGCTGCCGTGGCTACAACAGCAATTGCCGCAGTTGGCGGTGATATCGGCCAATATTCAACCTGTTCATCAGGCGATACTGGAAGGGGAGTTGGAGATTCCGCTGACGGAAGCGCAAGCGTTGGAAGAGCGCTTTAATCAGGTGCCGCTGTATATTCGGCCGCAAAGCTTCTTCCAGACCAACCCGCAGGTGGCGGCAGCCTTGTATGATACCGCTCGGCAGTGGGTGTCGGCGTTGCCGGTGCGCAGTTTATGGGATCTGTTCTGTGGCGTGGGTGGATTCGGCCTGCATTGTGCCGGAGCCGATACACCGCTCACCGGCATTGAGATTAGCCCTGAAGCCATTGCCTGTGCCCGGCGTTCGGCGGCACAACTGGGGCTGACTAACGTCAGTTTTGCCGCGCTTGATTCCACCCGCTTTGCCGTCGGCGAAGCACAGACGCCGGATCTGGTGATCGTCAATCCGCCCCGGCGCGGTATCGGCTCTGAATTGTGCGATTACCTGAGCCATATGGCGCCGCCGTATCTTCTTTACTCCAGCTGCAACGCCGAAAGTATGGCGAAAGACATCACACGGCTACCGGCGTATCAGATACGGCAGGTACAGTTATTCGATATGTTCCCGCATACCGCGCATTACGAGGTGCTAACGCTACTGCAACGGCGTGTTTAACGAACGTGGCTTCCTGCAGCGGCGTTGGTAAGTACAAAATGCAGGACAGGCCAAAATGATTGGCGAGCGTGGTACGCTGCCGGCGGCAACCGGCAGCGTAAGGAGAGATTTACTGCTGCGGGAACCATTTGTCGTTGATGGCTTGGTAAGTGCCATTCGCTTTAATGGCGTTCAGCGCGCTGTTCAGTTTTTCCAGCAGCGCCTGATTATCCGGGCGAACGGCAATCCCCAAACCGATGCCGAAATAGGCCGGGTCGGTGACTTTCTCGCCGACGGTGGCCAGGTCTGGGTTGGCTTTCAGCCACTCGTTGACCACGGCGGTGTCGCCGAATACGCCGTCAAGACGACCGTTCTTCAGGTCGATCAACGCATTCTGGTAACTGTCGTACGGGACGGTTTTCACTTCCGGGTGTTTTTCCTGCAGGAATTTCTGGTGAGTCGTGCCGTTTTCCATGCCGATACGTTTACCGTTCAGGTCTGCCAGCGAGTGAAACTTGCCTTTCTGAGCGATGACGATCGCTGAATTAGCGTAGTACGGTTGGGTAAACGCCACTTGCTTGCTGCGTTCCGGCGTGATGTCCATGCCGGAAATCACCGCGTCATAACGGCGGAATTTCAATGCTGGAATCAGGCTGTCAAACGCCTGATTGGTGAAGCTACAGGTCGCCTGTAATTGCTTGCATAGCGCATTGGCGAGATCGATATCAAACCCGACGATCTGGTTGCCGGCATCCAGCGATTCGAATGGCGGATAGGTGGCCGACGCGGCGAAGCGGATGGTTTCTGCCGCCATTGCGTTAAAGGTCATGCTGCTAAAAGCGGTGCCGGCCAGCAGTGCGGCAAGAATCAGTTTTTTCATCAAGTACTCCAGCTTAACTTATGTTTATCAACGTGATTGTCGTTGAAAAGGATAACGATACCATGCCATTAAATGTATTTATATGCAAATAATATGATTATAAATTCAATTTTAGTTGTATTTATATTGTTTTTATGAGGGTGAAACACTGTAATAGTTTAAAAATAAAGCAGATTTTAATTGATGGTGAACCTGGGCTGGATGGGTTTTTATGCATAAAAACGCCGGCATGAAAGCCGGCGTAATCAGTGCATAAGTCATATTCGCTGATGATTCAGGTGTTGCGTTGTTCAAACCGCAGTGCGCGTCGCTCGACCAGGCGCATCAACAGCGTCAGCAGGCCATTGACGCACAGATAGACGATGCCGGCCGCACCAAACACCAATACATCGTAGGTTCGGCCGTACAACAACTGACCGTAACCCATCACTTCCATCAGGGTAATGGTGTAAGCCAGCGAGGTGCCTTTGAACACCAGCACCACCTCGTTGGAGTACGAAGAGAGCGCACGTTTAAACGCAAACGGCAGCAGGATACGCAGCGTCTGGCGCTGATTCATCCCCAGCGCCGCGCAGGATTGCCATTGTCCCGACGGAATGGCTCGCACCGCACCATAAAACAGCTGCGTGGTGTAGGCTGCGCTATTGAGCGCCAGCGCACTGACTGCGCACAACCACGGTTGCGATAGCAAATTCCACAGCCAGTCAATGCGGCGAATCGATTCGAACTGACCGGGGCCGTAATAAATCAGGAAAATCTGCACCAGCAGCGGGGTGCCGGTAAATAATGTGATGTAGCCTTTGGCCAGCACCGACAGCACCGGTGTTTTTAGCGTCAGGATCACCGTCAACAGCAGCGACAACAGTAATGCCAGCAACAGCGCGGCCAGTGTCAGCAACAGGCTGGTGTTCAACCCTTTGAGCAGTTCGGGAATGTAAGCCAACATCAGGACGGCCTCCGTTCAAAGCGTGTGGCGCGTGTTTCAATCCTTTTCAGGATCGCCTGACTTAACAACGTAATCACCAGATAGATCGCCGCGGCAATCATGTACCAGGTGAACGGTTCCTGAGTGCGGGTGGCGATGCTTTTGGTTTGCAGCATCAAGTCATTGACGCTGATCAGCGAAACCAACGCGGTGTCTTTCAGCAGCACCAGCCACTGGTTGCCGAGCCCCGGCAGGGCATGACGCCACATTTGCGGCATGATCAGACGGCGGAAAATCACGCTTTTGCTCATGCCCAGCGCCTGACCGGATTCCCATTGCCCTTGTGGCACCGCTTTCAGCGCCCCACGCAGCGTTTGCGATGCATAGGCGGCATACAGCAGCGACAAGGCAATAACGCCACACAAAAACGGGCTGACTTCAAAGTTATCGATAGCCAGTTTGACCGGTATTTGCGCCAGACCAAGATTGAGCGTGAAACCGTCGGACAGTATCAGCAGTAACTGGGACGAGCCGAAATAGATAAACAGCACTACCAGAATTTCCGGCAAACCGCGCAGCAGAGTGACTACCGCGGTGCCGCCGGCGCTGATGGTTTTCCAGCGTGCGGTTTCCCACAGGGCAAACAGCATAGCCAGCAGTAGCCCCAGCAGCAGAGCGCAAACGGCAAGGCCGACGGTCATCCCGGCGGCGCTTGCAATAGGTTGAAATTCAGTCATTGATTTTTATCGGATTACTGCTGGAACCATTTCTTGTAGATGGTCTGATAGGTGCCATCCTGCTTGATGTTGTTCAGCGCATCGTTGAATTTTTTCACCAGCTCATCATTGTTCTGGCGAACCGCAATACCCAGACCGATGCCGAAGTAGTCTTTATCGGTAACCTTGTTCCCTACGGATGCCAGATTCGGGTTCTGTTTCAGCCAATCGTTGACTACGGCAGTGTCGCCGAAAACGGCGTCCAGACGACCATTTTTCAGGTCCAGCACGGCATTCTGGTAACTGTCGTACGGCACGACGGTGATGTCTTGATGTTTATCCAACAGGAATTTCTGGTGCGTGGTGCCGTTTTGTACCCCGACACGCTTGCCTTTCAGCGCAGCGACATCGGCCAGCTTGTCTTTCTGAGCAATGAACAGCGCCGAGTTTTCATAGTACGGCTGGGAAAAAGACACCTGTTGCTGGCGCTCCGGCGTGATGTCCATACCGGCGATCACGGCGTCGTAACGGCGGAATTTCAGGCCGGGGATCAGGCTATCGAAAGCCTGATTGCTGAACGTACAGGTGGCCTGAATCTGTTTGCACAGCGCGTTGGCGAGATCGATATCAAAGCCGACGATCTGGTTGTTGGCGTCTACCGACTCAAACGGAGGATAGGACGCTTCGGTAGCAAAACGAATCGTTTCGGCTGCACCAGCGGAAAAGCTTACGCTGCCGAACAGGGCGGCAATGAACAGTTTTTTCATATTATTATCCTTATCTATCAGTGAGATAAATAGCCAGCGAACGCCGGTGTCTGTGGCTGGGAAAAGTGTGAGGCGTCGCCTTGTTCCACAATACGGCCGTTTTCCATGTACACCACGCGGCTGGCGGTCTTGCGTGCGAAATCCACTTCATGGGTGACGATCACCTGAGTGATGCCGGTTTCGCTCAATTCCTTAATAATGCTAACCACCTGAGCGGTGATTTCCGGGTCGAGGGCGGCGGTGGGTTCGTCGAATAATAACACCTGCGGTTCCATCATCAGCGCGCGGGCGATGGCAACACGCTGCTGTTGGCCGCCGGAGAGATGTAACGGATAGCGGTCGGCGAAGTCGCTCAGGCGCAGGCGGCTCAACAGTTTCTCCGCACGAACCTGCACATCCTGACGACCGAGCCCCAGCACGCGGCAGGGCGCTTCGACCAGATTCTGCTGTACGGTGAGATGCGGCCACAAATTATACTGCTGGAACACCATGCCGACATTGCGACGCAGTTCACGGATGGCATTTTCGCCGGGCGTCTGGCTGAAATCAAAAGTATTGCCGCCGATGCTCAGCGTACCGGAGCGGGGCGTTTCCAGCAGGTTCAGCACCCGCAGTAATGAACTTTTGCCTGCACCGCTGGGGCCAAGCAAGACCAGCGTTTCGCCGGATGGACAATCAAGGGTGACATCGAACAGCGCCTGGTGTGCGCCATAGAAACAGTTAATGCTGTTTAGTTGAATACTCATGCGCAAGAATTGAATAGACATTGATGCCGCAAATGGTAGCCTCGGCAGAATAGTTATGCAATCGTCACGGGTTAAAATTTGCGAATACATGACTTATTGTTGATATTTTAGCACAAAATCTCGCTTTGCTGCGATGACGGGTGGATTTGTCAAGGCGATAGCCGCACGGCGGCAAACAATCTTCATCCATAACTTTACTCAGTTATAGCCGGGTACGTTGCTGAAACAGGCGATTGATGACCTCTGTGTTGTAAAACGGTCTGTTTATGGCGGAAATTGCTATAAAAGTGTAAGAAAGCTGTGAGAAGGTGCAATTAGTCTGGTTATCGAACATCTGATGTGAGGAGGCATGATGCAGTTATCTACTACACCAACGCTGGAAGGACACGTCATTGAAACTTACTGTGGCGTGGTGACGGGAGAAGCTATCCTCGGCGCCAATATCTTTCGGGATTTCTTTGCCGGCATTCGCGATATCGTCGGCGGCCGTTCCGGTGCCTATGAGAAGGAGCTACGCAATGCACGACAGATAGCGTTTCGCGAAATGCAGCAGCAGGCTCAGGAACTGGGGGCGAATGCCGTCGTCGGTATCGATATTGATTATGAAACGGTAGGTAAAGACGGCAGCATGCTGATGGTGTCCGTCAGCGGCACAGCGGTCGAGGTCCGCCGCTTATGAATCGCCCGGTTATCGGGCCGGCATGGCGGAGCGCGGTCTTAGTTGTGCTGACGCTGCTGGCGGGCTGCCAGACGCGTGAACGTTATGTTGATGAGGGGGATTATCAACTGGATCTGTCGTCTCCGGCTATCAGCCGGGGGGAGCGGGTTCGTTTTCTGGTATTTCACTACACGGCTGAAGACCTGAGCACTTCGTTGGAAACGCTTACCACTGGCCATGTCAGTGCACATTATTTGGTGCCGGCGTATCCGCGGCAGGTCAATGGTAAGCCCGTCGCGTGGAAACTGGTGCCGGAGTCGCAGGCGGCCTGGCATGCTGGCGGCAGCTACTGGCGAGGTTACAGCCAGTTGAACGCGACATCTGTCGGTATCGAGCAGGAAAACCCCGGCTGGCGTCAGACCGCGTTGGGTACCTACTGGTGGCAACCCTATACGCCGCAACAGATTACGTTGGTAACCCGCCTGGCCCGCGACATCATTGCCCGTCATCATAATATTGCGCCGCAGAATGTAGTGGGGCATAGCGATATCGCTCCCCAACGCAAGGTCGACCCGGGGCCGTTGTTTCCCTGGCGTCAACTGGCGCTGGCGGGAATTGGTGCCTGGCCGGATGCACAACGCGTCCGCTTCTATCTGGGAGATAAACAGACATATACACCGACAGACAGAGGCGCGTTGCTGAAGAAACTGGCGTGTTATGGCTATGAGGTCAACCCGGGCATGAGCGAGGATCAGCAGCAGCGCGTCGTGGCGGCATTCCAGATGCACTTCCGGCAACAGCGTTATGACGGCAACGCCGACGCCGAAACTGAAGCGATTGCCGACGCATTGCTGGAAAAATACGGCGGGTCCTGCAAAGGGGCGACATGATTTAGCCCCATCAACAGGCATCAGTGTTATGGTGAGCGCGATGAGCCTGAAAACCGGTCGTTCGACTTATTCGGCCACACAGGCGTCATCGCGCAGAGGGGGTTAGTCGTTATCGGGCAGGCGATGGATATCCAAACGCTCCGCTTCCTGTGCCAGCGCGGCGATACGGCGCGCCATGCCGCGAAATATGAACAGATGCGCCGGCATCATCAGGAACCAATAACCCAGCCCGTTGCAGCCTGCCGGATGCCACCAGGCGCGAACATCCAGTACGCGGTAGGTTCCGCGGTCGTCAATCGAGAACGCCAGTCGCCCAAGTCCGGGCGCTTTCATACCAAACAACAGTACCAGTTGCTTAAGGGGCTTCACGCGGATGACTTTCCAGCCGTGCACGAGATCGCCTTCGATCAGCGTAGCCCGATTCGGGCGTTGGTAAATCACCTGATTACCGCATAAATCATCTATTTTGGCCCGGATTGCCCACAATATATTGGCGTAGAAATAGCCTTCCTTCCCGCCGATATTCTGCACTACTTGCCACAGCGCCTGACTGCTGGCATCGGTCTTGTGGCTGTAACCGGCTTGTTTAGGATAGAACGCGTAGTTAGGGCGCCAGCGTGCCTGGACTTCCGGGTCATATCCCCAGTCGGGGTGTTGCGCGGCGGCTTTTTCATCATCCAGCGTCGCCCGTACCGCGTCGTCAAATCCCAACAGCCGTTGTGGAATCAGGCGACGCAGCTCGCTATCGTCCATCGGCAAATCATGTCGTAACCCTTGTACCAGCGCCCGAGCGGTGGAACTGGAGACCGAGGTAACCAAATTCAGAAACCAGGCTGATACCAATCCGGTCGGTACGGGAACCGGTATCAGCAGGCGACGTTTACCCGTAATGCGGATAAAGCGTTCGAACAAGGTTTGATAACTGAGGTATTCCGGCCCGGCGGCGTCAAAAATCCGATGTCGGGCCGCGGGGTGATGCCTCAGCTCCGTCAGATACGTAAGCAGGTTTTCCAGTGCGATAGGCGCGGATTTTGAGCGTACCCAGCGCGGCGGTGTCAATACCGGCAAATTGTTCACCATGTCGCGCATAATTTCGAACGCGGCGGAGCCTGGGCCGACGATGATGCCGGCGCGCAGTTCGGTGACGGGAATATTGCTACTGCGCAGAATATCGCCGGTCAGTTTACGTGCCTGCATATGAACGGACGGCCGGTGTTCGGATTGCGCTGAACCTAAATAAATAATCTGGCGAACCCGACTGGTGCGTAGCACCTGGCGCAGGTTTTGCGCCGATTGGTATTCCCGCTCCAGAAAATCGGCGCCATCACCCATGCTGTGCGCCAGATAGTACAGAGTATCCGCCTGCCATAGTCCTTCCGGCAGCGTATACGGCTTCATCAGGTCCACATATTCACAGCGTACGCCGGGAAGATTCAGCGCCGCCAGCGAATCGATATGACGTGACGCGGCAATGACCGATTGTCCTTGACGGCTTAGACATGTCAGCAGATGCCGGCCAATATAACCACTGGCGCCAAGGATGAGAATCGGGGCGGGTTTGACGGTCATCATGTGTTTTTGCTCCTGCCACAACAGCGCGATTGATACTGCAGCGGTGTCCCTGTCGATGTTCACGCCCGCAATACATTAAGCCTGACAATACACTAAACCTGGTAATAGCTGCATTCAGCTTAGCAGTAATACCTATGACACAGCGTAGATTATGCCCCGCCATAAGCATGACGGTATTTAATATAACTGGAAGCTGAAAGGGGAAAAACCCCGCCTTAACGCTTTCTTAACGAAAATGCGGGGTCGATCCAGAGGCGCGATGTATATTGCCGTATGGCAAGGAGAGGCGGCGCGTCAGGCCAGTTCGACGTCACCTTGTAACTGGCAACTGCAGGCCAACACATAGCCGTTTTCAATCTCTTCGGCCGTCAACGTCATGGTGCTGGTGGTGGTGTAGTGGCCGCTGATAATACGGGTCTTGCAACTACCGCACACACCGGCACGGCAGGCCGCGTTGACCGGTAATTGATGACTTTCCAGCGCTGCCAGCAGGCTTATGCCGACCGGGACTTTCAACTGTTGCAATGAATGACGAATCGTCATGGTGAGTTGTTCGCTGTCATCGTCCACTTCGACATCCGTAGCACCGAACTGCTCTTTGAAAATACGATCGCGCGGCACGCCGGCCTGTATGCAAAATGTTTCCACCTGCTTCATATAAGGCTGTGGGCCACAGGTCATCACGGTACGGTTGGCGATATCCGGTACCTGCTGCAACAGCACCGACTCGGTAAGCCGCCCGCTGAGAAAACCGGCTTCAGCCTGCTGTTCCGCCATCAGCGTCAGTTTCAACTGCTGTGGGTAACGCTGGCGGAGCGCTTGCCATTGCGAAGCAAAAATCACGTGTTGCGGGTCGCGGACGTTGAAAATCACCTGAATATCGGTGTGCGGGCGGTTGGCCAGCAGCCAGCGCGTCATCGACATAATCGGCGTTACGCCACAGCCTGCGGCCAGCATCAGATAACGGTCGCCGACGGCGTGGGTACAGGTAAACTCGCCTTGCGCATCGGAGATCCACAGATAGTCGCCCGGTTTTACCTGTTCAGCCAGCCAGCGCGAGCCGGTGCCGTTTTCCAGTCGCCTTACGGTGAAGGTGATGAACGGGCTAAGCCCCGGTGAGGAGGACAACGTATAAGCACGCAGTGTTTCACTGCTGTTGGCGATGCTGACCAGTGCGTACTGGCCCGGTTGCCAGGGATAAAAATCATGGCTAATCAGGGAAATCGTCCACACATCCGGCGTTTCCTGATGAAGGGAGTGCACCTGCATACGGTTGGGGCACTGCGGAGTAGGCATGGTCATGGGCAGTCTCCATAACAGCCTTCCGCCGTGTTGCAGTGGAAGGCGAAGGTCAACAAAAAGGTCAGGCGGCGAGGATGTCTTTCAGGTCCTGCTCTACGGTGGTGATGGAGCGCATACCGAACTTCTCGTTCAGAATGGCCAGCAGCGACGGCGTCAGGAATCCCGGTGCGGTAGGGCCGGTGTAGATATTTTTTACGCCCAGCGCCAGCAGTGTCAGCAGGATGACGATAGCTTTCTGTTCGAACCATGACAGCACCAGACTCAGCGGCAGATCGTTGACGCCACAGCCCAGTTTTTCCGCCAGATTGACTGCCAGCATGATGGCGGAGTAAGCGTCGTTGCACTGGCCGACATCCAGTAGACGCGGCAAGCCTTCCAGCGTGCCGAAGTCCAACTTATTGAAGCGGTATTTACCGCACGCCAGCGTCATGATCAGGCAGTCCTGCGGTACGCTACGGGCGAAATCGGTGTAGTAGCTGCGTTCGGTACGGCTACCGTCGCAACCGCCGACCAGAAAGACGTGGCGCAGCTTCTTGTTGGCGACCAGATCAATCACGGTATCCGCGGCATTCAGCAACGTCTGGCGACCAAAACCGACGGTAATCAGGTGCTCAATCTCACTGTACGGGAAGCCCGGCAGTTGCTGCGCTTGTGCGACGACGGCGCTGAAATCGTCGCCTTCCAGGTGCTGTGCGCCCGGCCAGCCAACGATGCTGCGGGTCCAGATGCGGTCGGTATACTGGCCTACGTTAGGATCGATGATGCAGTTCGAGGTCATCAGGATCGGGCCAGGAAATTTGGCGAATTCGGTTTGCTGGTTCTGCCAGCCGCTGCCGTAATTGCCGACCAGATGGGAGAATCGCTTCAATTCCGGGTAACCGTGCGCCGGCAGCATTTCGCCGTGAGTATAGATATTGATGCCGGTACCTTCGGTTTGTTCCAGCAGCATGCGGAGGTCTTTCAGGTCGTGGCCGGAGATCAGGATCGCTTTGCCAGCAACCGGGCGCACATTCACCTGGGTCGGTTGCGGATGGCCGTAGGCGGAGGTTTCGCCCTGATCCAGAATCGCCATCACGTTGAAGTTCATTTTACCGATGGCCATCGCATTGCCAAGCAGCGTATCGACATCGGTAGGCGCGGTGCCAAGCCAGGCCATCAGTGCATGGTAATCGGCGTATATGGCATCATCGTGCTGCCCCAGTACGTGGGCGTGTTCCATGTAGGCGGCAGCGCCTTTCAGACCATACAGGCACAGCATACGCAGCCCGTGGATATCGTCGCCAATAGCGGCTTTATCTTTATTCAGCGCAAACTCGGCTGCCTGATGCAACAGTGTCGGGATGTCGTCGCCCGCCAGTTGCAGTTCCGCCATCGGGTGATCGACGGCGACGCTGGCGTCCAGCAATCGGCAGCGGGTGGCCAGGCTTTCACGCAGGTTAATCGCCTCGCGGGCATAACCGACGATACGTGGTGAATCAAAGTTCACGTTAGTCAGGGTAGAGAAGAAGGCGCGGGGAGCGAAACTATCGATCTCGTGGTCGATGATGCCCAGCGCGCGTGCCTGCAACGCCCAGGCCGACAATCCCTGGAGAACAGCAACCAGCAGGTCTTGCAGGTCAGAGGTTTCGGCGGTTTTACCGCACATGCCTTGCGCATAGGCGCAGCCGTTGCTGGCCGGGGTTCGGATGGTCTGTTCACATTGCACACAATACATGATGGCTTCCTTTTAAAGTTGCATTTTTAATGCCTGTTATGAGAATAGAACGGTTGCAGACCGCTAAAAAGGTTTTTTATATGCAATTTAAGCCGAAGTTGATTTAGCGCAATTTTACTTGTGGATGATAATCACTCGCGCCTGAGGGCCATTTTTATGCGTTGCGAGTCAGATCCGAGGTATAAGGCTTGACCCTGCCGTGCTTTTATCGTCATGCTCATCAGGAAAGTACAGAACAGGAGGCACGGATGTATCTGGAAAGAGTCGAGATTGTTGGATTCCGTGGCATTAACCGACTGTCGCTGACGCTGGATGACAATACCGTGCTGATCGGTGAGAACGCCTGGGGCAAGTCCAGCCTGTTGGATGCGCTTTCTCTGTTGCTGACGCCGTCGCCGCCCCTCTATCACTTTGATCTGCAAGATTTTCATTTTACACCGGGTGATGAAGCCAGCCGTGAACGCCACCTGCAGGTGATCTTTACCTTTTGCGAATCAGCTCCCGGGCATCATTTGGCTCCCCGTTATCGTTCGTTATCGCCGGTATGGATCAAGGGTGAAGGGCGCTTGCACCGCATTTTTTATCGTCTGGAAGGGGAAATGGATGAAAGCCAGGCGATTTTTACCTGGCGCAGCTTTCTGGATGCCAATGGTCAGGCGTTGGCGCTGGAGAATATCGACTGGCTGGCCAGCGAGGTGGTCCGATTACATCCGGTTCTGCGGCTGCGTGATGCGCGTTTTATTCGCCGTTTTCGCACCGGCACACTAATGCCGCAACTCGATGATAATGAACGGCTATCGCGCCAGTTTGAGGCGCTGGTGCGCGAATTGGCGCAGAATCCCAACCGGCTGACCAATCAGGAACTGCGGCAAGGTCTGGTGGCGATGCGCCAACTGGTTGAGCACTATTTCTCCGAGCAGAGTGCAGATCCGAACGACAGGCGTCATCATCGCCATGCGCGTGCCGGCAATGGCCGGGCGTGGCGCTCGCTGGATAACATCAACCGCATGATTTCCGGCTCCCACAACCGCAGTCGCCGCATTATTCTGCTGGAGCTGTTTTCCACCCTGTTACAGGCTAAGGGTTCGGCGGTGCTTGACCCGCATGCACGGCCATTGCTGCTGATTGAAGACCCGGAAACCCGGTTGCATCCGATCATGCTGTCGGTGGCGTGGGGGCTGTTGACGCAATTGCCGTTGCAGAAGATCACCACCACCAACTCGGGTGAATTGCTATCGCTGGTGCCGGTCGAGCAGGTGTGCCGTCTGGTACGTGAATCGGCGAAGGTGGCGACTTACCGTATTGGTCGTCAGGGGATGACCCAGGAAGACAGCCGCCGCATCACCTTCCACATTCGTTTCAATCGCCCGGCGTCTTTGTTTGCGCGCTGTTGGCTGCTGGTGGAAGGCGAAACCGAAGTCTGGATGCTCAGTGAACTGGCGCGTCAGTGCGGGCATCATTTTGAGGCGGAAGGGGTGAGGGTTATCGAGTTTGCGCAGGCAGGGCTAAGACCGCTACTGAAATTCGCCTATCGCATGGGGATTGAATGGCATGTGCTGGTCGATGGCGATGACGCCGGGAAAAAATACGCGGCGACGGTCCGTAGTTTGTTGCAATCACAGGGCGAATCCGAGCGCGACCATTTAACGATGCTGCCGGCGCTGGACATGGAGCACTTCATGTACCGTAATGGGTTTAGTCAGGTTTACCATCGTATTGCGCAATTACCGGAGCCGGTGCCGTTATCAGCGGCTAAAATCATTACCAAGGCAATTCATCGGACGTCGAAACCGGATCTGGCGATTGAGGTAGCGATAGAGGCCGCATCGCTGGGGGAGTCGGCGATTCCTCCGCTGATTCGCAGTATGTTTTCGCGGGTATTGTGGCTGGCGCGCGGACGGGCGGATTAAAATACCGGCTGCCCGACGGCGGCCGGTATTGGACTCGTTTTGACCTGGTTACAGGAATAAAGGAGAAAGACCGGAAAGCGTAAGGTGAGTATTCAGGCGACCGTTTCACCGGCGACCGGTACGATCAGACTGGCGTGATTTCCTTTAGGCCCCTGGTGCACGGTAAATTGCACCACCTGACCTGCTTTCAGCGTCCTGTAGCCGTCCATCTGAATGGTTGAATAGTGGGCGAAAATATCTTCACCACCGCTCTCGGGACAAATAAAACCAAAGCCTTTGGCGTTATTGAACCATTTAACAGTACCTGTCTCCATGCATCTTCATCCTTCGCTAGAGTGTTCTCTAAGGTGAGGTTATTGGGTTAAGGCAAACCGAATTGATTAAAACAGCATCAATCCAACCCTACACTCTAGTGAAATCGCCCTTGCCGTCAAGCACTCGGATCGGACAGGTTGCAGCAGGTTTGTGAAAATTTGATATAGATAACGCTATCGTCAGGTTTTATTGCCGTTAATATCAGGAAGGAGCATTTTCGAGGTCTGAGCGATTTTGATAGGTCGGTGATACAATGAAAATCAGGCATGCTGCTGTGATAACAGCCAGCGGATAAGTAGCAGAACTGATTTTGGGTAGAAGATGGGAAATCATAGCACCGGGCCACAGACCGACGACCTGACCAAAGAGCATTATACTGAAGCTTTGCAGCCGCCATCGATGTATAAAGTGATACTTAACAATGACGATTACACGCCGATGGAATTTGTTATTGACGTTCTGCAAAAGTTCTTTTCTTATGATATTGAACGTGCAACGCAACTGATGCTTACGGTTCACTATCAAGGTAAAGCCATCTGCGGCGTATATAGCGCCGAAGTGGCGGAAACCAAGGTGGAGCAGGTGAACCGCTATGCCAGGGAGAACGAGCATCCGTTGCTCTGTACGCTGGAAAAAGCCTGAATAGGGCAATTTATTGGGGGAGGTGCCTATGCTCAATCAAGAACTGGAACTCAGTCTCAACATGGCTTTCGCCAGAGCGCGTGAGCACCGGCATGAGTTTATGACCGTGGAGCATCTGTTGCTGGCGCTGCTCAGCAACCCCTCCGCACGCGAGGCATTGGAAGCTTGTACGGTCGATTTGGCAGTTCTGCGTCAGGAACTGGAAACCTTTATCGAACAGACCACACCCACACTGCCGCAAAATGACGAAGAACGTGATACTCAGCCGACGCTGAGTTTCCAGCGCGTGTTGCAACGTGCCGTGTTCCACGTGCAGTCGTCGGGGCGTAGCGAGGTGTCCGGCGCTAACGTCCTGGTCGCCATCTTCAGCGAGCAGGAGTCTCAGGCGGCCTATCTGCTGCGTAAACACGACGTCAGCCGGTTGGATGTGGTGAATTTTATTTCACATGGTACGCGCAAAGAAGAGTCCGGCCCGGCTGCAAATCCGGAAAATCCGGTGAATGAAGAACAGGCTGGCGGGGAGGAGCGTATGGAAAACTTCACCACTAATCTCAACCAGCTTGCCCGGGTGGGAGGCATCGACCCGCTGATTGGCCGCGACAGCGAACTGGAGCGTACCATTCAGGTGCTATGCCGCCGCCGTAAAAATAACCCGTTGTTGGTCGGTGAATCCGGCGTGGGGAAAACCGCCATTGCCGAAGGGCTGGCCTGGCGTATCGTGCAGGGCGACGTGCCGGAGGTGATGGCTGGCTGCACAATCTACTCGCTGGATATCGGTTCGTTGCTGGCGGGCACCAAATACCGCGGCGATTTCGAAAAACGCTTTAAATCGCTGCTCAAGCAACTGGAGCAAGACCAGAGCAGTATTCTGTTTATCGACGAAATTCACACGATTATCGGTGCGGGAGCCGCATCTGGCGGTCAGGTTGACGCCGCTAACCTGATCAAGCCGCTGCTGTCCAGCGGTAAGATTCGCGTCGTCGGTTCCACTACCTATCAGGAATTCAGCAATATCTTCGAAAAAGATCGAGCGCTGGCGCGTCGCTTCCAGAAAATCGATATTACCGAACCGAGTGTGGAAGAGACGGTACAGATCATTAACGGTCTGAAGCCGAAATACGAAGCGCACCACGATGTGCGGTATACCGCTAAGGCGGTTCGCGCGGCGGTGGAACTGGCGGTGAAATACATTAATGATCGCCATCTGCCGGACAAGGCCATCGACGTTATCGACGAAGCCGGTGCGCGTTGCCGCCTGTTGCCTGCCAGCAAACGCAAGAAAACCGTCAATGTGGCGGATATTGAATCGGTGGTCGCCCGTATTGCCCGCATTCCGGAGAAAACCGTTTCCGCCAGCGATCGTGATGTGCTGCGTAATCTGGGGGATCGCCTGAAAATGCTGGTGTTCGGGCAGGATAAAGCCATTGAGGCGTTGACCGAGGCCATTAAGATGAGCCGTGCCGGATTGGGCCATGAGCGTAAGCCGGTCGGGTCGTTCCTGTTTGCCGGCCCTACCGGGGTGGGTAAAACAGAAGTGACGGTGCAACTGGCGAAAGCGCTGGATATCGAATTGCTGCGTTTTGATATGTCTGAATACATGGAGCGCCACACGGTCAGCCGTTTGATTGGTGCGCCTCCGGGTTATGTGGGCTACGATCAGGGCGGTTTGCTTACCGATGCGGTCATCAAACACCCGCATTCGGTGCTGTTGCTTGATGAAATCGAAAAAGCGCACCCGGATGTGTTCAACCTGCTTTTACAGGTGATGGACAACGGTACGCTCACCGATAACAACGGCCGCAAAGCGGATTTCCGCAATGTGATCGTGGTGATGACGACCAACGCCGGCGTGCGGGAAACCCAGCGTAAGTCGATTGGTCTCATCCAGCAGGATAACAGCAGCGATGCGATGGAAGAGATCAAAAAGGTATTCACGCCGGAATTCCGCAATCGTCTGGATGGCATTATCTGGTTCAATCATCTGTCGGCAGACGTGATTCAGCAGGTGGTGGACAAGTTTATTGTCGAACTGCAGGCGCAACTGGATGCCAAAGGCGTATCGCTGGAAGTCAGCGAAGAAGCGCGTAACTGGCTGGCGGAAAAAGGATACGACAAGGCGATGGGCGCACGGCCGATGGCGCGTGTCATTCAGGAGAACCTCAAGAAACCGTTGGCAAATGAACTGCTGTTCGGCTCGCTGGTGGATGGGGGCTCGGTGAAGGTGGAGTTGGATGCACCTGCTCAGCAACTGACCTACCGCTTTCTGAGCGCGCAGAAAACCAAAACTGAAGGCGCAGTTCACTGAGTGAATCGTCGTTAACCGTCATCGTCTACCCGATCAAAACACAAAGGGCATCGTCAGATGCCCTTTTTTACAACATTGTTTTACAACATGGTTTTACAACATTGTCTTGATATCTTTACGACATCATCGCCGCGATAGCATAAACATCGGGGATGGTGCCTGTATGCTCAACCATACCAGGTCGTTTGAATTAATAGGCGGGTAAGTCACTTACAGCCTTAGAATGCAAACGCCCTCACCAGAGAGGCAAGGGCTGAAAGGTAAACATACCGACTATCGTTTCAGACGATAGTGCAGTTGTTAACGGCTACGGAAGACAATGCGGCCTTTGCTCAGGTCGTACGGGGTCAGTTCCACAGTCACTTTGTCACCCGTCAGGATGCGGATATAGTTTTTACGCATTTTACCGGAGATATGAGCGGTAACCACGTGCCCGTTTTCCAGCTCAACGCGGAACATGGTGTTGGGCAGCGTATCCAGCACGGTGCCTTGCATTTCAATATTGTCTTCTTTGGCCATCGAATCCTCTAGGTGTAATTACCTTAGTTTTTAACCGGCAAGATAATGCCGAAAAACCCTCATTATGTAAAGGCGCGTAAGCGACCGCCGGTCATTTATCCCCTTTAAGCAGTTGATCGGGATTGGCGGGAGAGAGTGTCTGCGGGTGCCAACAGCCGTTGTGCAATACCTGCCGTTGCAACTGATGCAGTTGATACAGAAATTCGCGTCTCGGGATATCACAGGCTCCCAGAGAGGCAGTGTGGTCGTTAAGCACCTGACAGTCAATCAACTGACCACCGTGGCGTACAAAATGCTGCAGAAACGTTGCCAGAGCATATTTGGAGGCATTGTCAGCCCGGCTGAACATCGACTCACCGCAAAATAGCGCCCCCTGGGCGATACCGTATAATCCGCCGACCAACTGTTCACCGAGCCAGACTTCGACCGAATGCGCCAGTCCGGACACGTGTAACCGGCAGTAGGTTTGCATGATATCGTCACCAATCCAGGTGCCTTCCTCCCGCTCGTCGGCGCAGGCGGCAATCACCGCCTCAAACGCCTGATTCAGTGTGACCCGATAATCGGTACGCCGAATGAATTTTCTCATGCTCCGGCTAAGGTGAAACTGTGCCGGAAACAACACTGCCCGTGGGTCAGGGCACCACCACAGGATTGGTTCGCCCGGCGCAAACCACGGAAAAATTCCTTGTTGATAAGCGCTCAGCACCCGCTCCGGCGACAGATCGCCGCCATAAGCCAACAGCCCGTTCGGGTCGCGCAGAGCGGTCTGTGGATTAGGGAACTGCAATGAGAAGGGAGAAAGTTCACACAATAGCATGCTCACCTCGGGCTACAGGTGTTGATGAAATTGCCAGTAACGTCCCTGCAACGCTATCAGGCTGCGATGTGACCCTTGCTCCACCATTTTCCCGCCGTCCATTACAAACAGCCTGTCCATGCTTTCCAGCCCATTGAGCCGATGGGTAATCACGAGCAGGGTTCTGCCAAGACAATGCTGCCGCAATATTTGCAGTATGCGTTGCTCCGTGTCGGCATCAAGTCCTTCGGTCGGTTCATCCAGCAGCACCAGCGGTGCCGGGTGGAGCAGGGCGCGAGCGACACCAATGCGTCGCTGCTCGCCCCCGGACAATTGACGACCGCCTTCACCCAGCCAGGCATTGAGCCCTTGGTCATCCAGCAGTTTCTCCAGCCCGACTTGTGTGAGCACCGTTTCCAACTGTGCGTCGCTGGCAGAAGGCGCAGCCAACTGCAAGTTATCCCGTAATGTCGCGCTGAAAATGTGTACGCGCTGGGGCACGACACTCATGGTTGCGCGCAAAGCGGACTCCGGCCATGCCGCAATCGGGGTGTCGTTAAGCCGGATTTCGCCTTCACTGCAATCCCAGGCTCGGGTGAGTAATTGCAACAGGGTTGATTTGCCGCAACCGGTACGCCCGAGCAATGCGACATGTTCGCCCGGCGCCAGTGTGAGTGAAATATCGTGCAGTGCAGGTTGGCGTTGTTCCGGGTATGTGAAGCTCACTTTATCCAACGTCAATGCTACCTGCGCCGGCTGCTCTGGCCCCTGAGACGGGAAAGTGACCGGCGGGTGGAGTTTCAGCAATTGATCGACTCGCGAGGCGGAAGCCACTACGTGCCCGATGTGCTGGAATGCGCCGGCGACCGGTGCCAGTGCTTCAAAAGCGGCAAGAGTGGTAAAGACAAACAGTGCGATAAGCGCACCGGGTTGGCTGTCGCCGCCGACACCGCCCGCGGCCAGCCATAGCAACAAAGTTGCCGTTAATCCGCCGGCAGCGATCAGGATAGCCTGTGACAATGCGCTGAGCCCGGCTTGCTGCCGTTGCCGTTCAAACCAACGCTGTTCCAACACATCCAGTTGCTGGCGAAAGTTTGCCAGTGCACCAAAGACGGCTAATTCTGCCTGCCCCTGGAGCCATGTCGTCAGTTGTACCCGGTAATGAGCGCGTAATGCGGTCAGGTCAGCGCCGATGGGTTGCCCGGCACGGTAAAAGACCAACGGCAGCATCACTAACAACGCCATCATGATGGACGCCAGCGTGAATGCCAGCGATGTATCCAACCAGCTTAGCCCATAAGCCAGAGCCAGAATCACCACCAGTGCGCTTACCAGTGGCGAAATAACCCGTAGGTAAAGGTGATCCAGCGTGTCCACATCCGCCACGAGTCGGTTAAGCAGCTCGGCCTGACGAAAGCGAATCAGCCCGCCGGGCGACAGCGGTAGAATACGGCTAAACGTGAACACCCGCAGATGCATCAGAACGCGGAAGGTGGCGTCATGGCTTACCAGTCGCTCAAAGTAACGACTGACGGTACGCAGGATCGCCGCACCGCGCACGCCGGCAGCGGGCAGCATATAGTTGAAGGTGGTTAAGCCCGCCAGACCGGCAATAGCCGATGCAGCCAGAAACCAGCCTGATAACGTCAACAGACCAATGCTGGCGAGTAACGTCAGAATAGCCAGTACGATACCCAAAATGAGTTGAAAAAAATGGCGGCGATACAGTGCCAGAAAAGGTTTAAGTACCTGCATTACGTGCGTCTTTTCCATCTTACAGCTCTCCCCGGCGTTGTGTCAGGAGCGCGGCGAACGGCCCATCAACCTGACTCAGGGTAAGATAGTCGCCTTGCTGGACCAACTGACCGTCGGCCATCACCCAGATGGCGTCATAGTCCCGAATTTCGTTTAACTGATGCGTGACCAACAAGGTGGTCTGAGCCTGTGAGGCTTCGCTCAACGCACTCATCACCCGTTGCTCGCTGTGGGCGTCAAGGCTGGCGGAGGGTTCATCCAGCAGCAGCAAGCGACATCGGTGCAACAGCGCACGCGCTACCGCAACCCGCTGAGCCTGACCGACAGACAAACGTGCCGCCCCGTCGCCTAACGGTGTATCCAGACCTTGCGGCAATTGCGGCAGAAATTCGTGGACGTAAGCGCGCTCAAGCGCCTGCTGCAGTATAGGATCGCTGGCCTGCGGACGACCTAGCAATACGTTCTGTCGCAGCGTGGCTTCCGGAAGATGAGGATTTTGCCCCACCCAACTAAGATGCTGTCGCCAGGACATCGGTGACAGGGTGCGCAACTCCTCGCCATTGACGGTTATCGAACCACGATAAGGCAGAAAACCGAGCAGCACATTGAGCAGAGAGCTTTTTCCGGCGCCGCTCGGCCCGACCAGTGCAACGCGTTGCCCGGCTTCCAGCCTGAAGGTCAGTGGCCCGGCCAGTGCTTTGCCTTCGGGGGATAAGATAATAAGCTCATCGGCAATAATCGTGACGGGTGCATCGCTTTGGAATGGGCGAGTCGCGTCGCCGTTTTCCTCGTTTGCGGCCGTCATAAAGCGGTGTAGCGCTTCGGCAGCACCGATGGCCTGCGCCTTGGCATGATAAAATGTGCCGAGGTCACGCAGCGGCTGGAAGAATTCCGGCGCCAGAATCAACACCAGAAAACCCGCAAACAGCGTTACGCCGGTGCCGTAACTACCGAAGTGTAATTCGCCAAGATAGGAGAAACCAAAGTAGACGGCAACCACGGCAATTGAAATCGAGGCGAAAAATTCCAGCACGCCGGAAGAAAGAAACGCCATACGCAGCACTTCCATCGTCCGGCTGCGAAATTGCTCCGAGGCCTGGCGGATTTTGTCGGTCTCGGCATCGCCGCGATGAAACAGGCGCAGGGTATCCAGGCCGCGTAGCCGGTCAAGGAAGTTACCGCTTAATCTGGCTAATGCCTGGAAATTGCGTCGGTTAGCATCGGCAGCGCCCATACCGACCATCGCCATAAACAGCGGAATCAGCGGCGCTGTAGCGAACAAGATCAATCCTGCAGCCCAGTTCACCGGAAAGACGATAATCAGTATCAGCACGGGGATGATGGCCGCCAGATACATCTGCGGCAGATAGCGGGCATAGTAATCGTGCATATCGTCGACTTGTTCCAGAATCAACGTCGCCCAACTGCCGGCCGGTTTTCCTTGAATCCAGGCCGGCCCGAGTTGTTGCAGCCTGTCCAACACCTGGCGGCGAATATGCTGGCGAATCGCCTGGCCACAGCGGAAACCGACCCGCTCCCGTATCCAACTCACGATTGCGCGCAACAGGAATGTCGCCGCCAGTAGCAGAAACAGGGTGATGAGTTGGGTTCTCGGCGTGTGGACGATAATCAGTGCGTGCAGTAATGAAGCCAATAACCATGCCTGCGCCATAATCAACAGGCCGCTAACCATGCCCAGCATGAGCGATAGTCGTAACCAGCGGTGTGCCAGGCGGCTTTGTTGTTTCAGCCAGTTGATCAGTTGTCGTTGTCGGGTATCTTTCATCAGGTGCCGATCGCTTCCAGTTGCTACATGAAAATAACGCTTACACAACCGTCACTTAACAAGGTTGTGCCGGTAATGGCCGTGATGGCGCCATGTTACCTCGGTAGTGGGGTTGTGCAAACGAAAAGCAGAGGCGGAGAAGGGGCGGCGATCAATTTTTGTATCGCGGGAAAAGAATAAAAAAACCCGGGCGCGATCACGACCGGGTTGAGATTTGCACTCCTTCGGCGGTTATCCGGCGAGTGCGTCCAGATAACGTTCGGCGTCCAGCGCCGCCATACAACCGGTGCCGGCAGAGGTGATGGCCTGGCGATAGATATGGTCCATCACATCACCGGCAGCGAACACGCCGGGAATACTGGTTTGTGTTGCGTTGCCGTGAATACCGGATTGCACCTTGATATAGCCGTTTTCCAGCACCAACTGATCACCAAAAATGGCGGTGTTCGGGCTGTGGCCGATAGCGATAAAGACCCCTGCGACATCCAGTTGTTCGGTGGCCTCGCCAGCCGCTTCGCGCAGGCGTACGCCGGTAACGCCCATCTCGTCGCCCACGACTTCATCCAGCGTACGATTGGTGTGCAGCACGATATTGCCGCTGCTGACTTTCGCCATCAGGCGGTCGATCAGAATTTTTTCTGCGCGGAAGCTATCGCGGCGGTGAATCAGATGCACCTCAGCAGCAATATTGGACAGGTATAACGCTTCTTCGACGGCGGTGTTGCCGCCTCCGACGACCGCCACTTTTTGATTGCGATAAAAGAAACCGTCACAGGTGGCACAGGCGGAGACGCCTTTCCCTTTGAAAGCGTCTTCAGACGGCAGCCCCAGATAACGGGCGGATGCGCCGGTGGCGATGATTAAAGCGTCGCACGTGTATTCATCGCTGTCGCCGAACAGGCGGAACGGGCGGGTTTGCAGGTCGACGCGGGTAATATGATCAAAAACGATTTCGGTATTGAACTTGGCGGCATGGGCGTGCATGCGCTCCATCAGCAGCGGGCCGGTCAAGTCATCCGGGTCGCCGGGCCAGTTTTCTACTTCGGTGGTGGTGGTCAACTGACCGCCTTTTTCCATCCCGGTGATCAGCAGTGGATTTAGGTTTGCCCGTGCAGCATAGACCGCGGCGGTATAGCCTGCCGGGCCTGAACCCAGAATTAATAGTTTACGATGTTTAGCTGTGCTCATGAGTTCCTCATTTCACTCGAACGGACGATGTATCCGATTGTAAGGAAATTACTTGCGTAAAAAAAGTGTGGAAAAATGTTGTTGGCTATTGGTTCAATCGTTACGAAATATTGCGGGAAAACGATAAATGCGCTGATGGGCCTTCAGCGGTGAGTGAAAACGTTGTCCAGATGGGGCGTTGGCGCTGAATCTGGCACTTTCTTCTGATTTTAATTGTTTTACTTTGACAATCGGCTGTGCTTTTGCGAAAACATCCTTGGAAGAGGAAATATTTTGTATGTGAATAGTTGAATGCTCCGGTTTTTATGCGTTTAGGTCCATATCAGCGACAATCTGCCTGCTGGTCGGTAATCGGTATTTTGCAACGTTGCCGGAAACGCAGTCGGAACAAGGGATGCGCACATTACAAAAGGCAGGGGTCTTCTTTAGGGGTGGCTCTGGTACATTGAGATTGGTCAGAGACAGCGTTTAAACAGGGAAGGGTGAAGAGAGACAATAAGAATGGTAGACACGAAAAAACGTCCGGGAAAAGATCTTGATCGTATCGATCGCAATATCCTGAACGAATTGCAAAAAGACGGGCGTATCTCCAATGTGGAGCTTTCCAAGCGGGTCGGTCTTTCGCCAACCCCGTGTCTGGAGCGCGTTCGTCGTCTGGAACGACAAGGGTTTATTAATGGCTATACCGCACTGCTGAATCCGCATTATCTGGATGCGTCACTGTTGGTGTTCGTTGAGATTACTCTTAATCGCGGCGCGCCCGATGTGTTTGAACAGTTCAATGCAGCCGTGCAGAAGCTTGAGGAAATTCAGGAGTGTCATTTGGTTTCCGGTGATTTTGACTATCTGCTCAAAACCCGCGTACCGGATATGTCGGCATACCGTAAGTTGCTGGGTGAAACGCTGTTGCGTCTGCCAGGCGTAAACGATACCCGCCCTATGTGGTGATGGAAGAAGTGAAGCAAAGCAACCGACTGGTCATCAAGACCCGTTGACGGTAAGGGTGCATAACCCGATAAATTCAGCTACACTCCTGTGGATCTGTACAGTATGGCGCCGGGTAATGCTCGGCGTTTTATCATGAAACATTTACAGGGAACCTGGAGAGACGCTTGAGCCAGGAATATACAGAAGATAAAGATGTCGCACTGAAAAAACTCAGTGCGGGTCGACGTTTACTGGAAGCGATGTTAGTCGTGGTAGTGCTTTTTGCCATTTATCTGGCGGTAGCGCTACTGAGTTTTAGCCCTTCGGACCCCAGTTGGTCACAGACTGCCTGGCACGAACCGATTCACAATCTGGGGGGCGGGGTAGGCGCCTGGCTGGCGGATACCCTGTTTTTCGTCTTTGGCGTACTGGCGTATGCCATTCCTGTGGTGATGGTATCGCTGTGCTGGGTGATTTATCAACAGCGCGGTCAGCGCGCCACGCCGGATTATTTTACCCTTTCTCTGCGCCTGATTGGCACCTTGGCCCTGATCCTGACCTCTTGCGGGTTGGCGGCGCTCAACGTAGACGATATTTACTATTTTGCCTCCGGCGGCGTACTGGGCAGTTTGCTCAGTAGCTCGATGATCCCGCGTTTCAATAACATCGGCGCGACGATGATCCTGCTGTGTGTTTGGGCTGCCGGATTAACGCTGTTTACCGGTTGGTCCTGGCTGACGATTGCAGAAAAGATCGGTGCCGGCGTGATGGCATGCCTGACGCTGTTTTCCGGTCGTCGTCGTGACGAAGACTACCTGTACGATGATATCGATGAACAACCGGCAGAAGTAAAACCCGCATCATCCCGTAAAGACACGTCCAATGCAGAGCGCGTCGATGAGGCAGAGCATACCCATAAAGACGAGAGCGTTATGTCGTCGGCAACGGCGATTGATGATGATGACGTACTGTTTTCCGCACCAGCGGTAACCGCGCTGTCGTCAACGGCGGCTACTGCGCCGACGGTATCGGCGCTTGCTGATGCGCCGGTATCCGATGTCGCGGAGACGCTCGATATCGCGAATAATCGTGCCTTGACGTCGAGGATGACGACTGACGGTGAGCCGGTGTTAAAACTGCATCCTGAACCGATCGTGACGCCGCCGTTGCCAGAACGGGAATATTCCGTCGCTCCAACAGTCGCGTCTGAAATGCCCCAGCATGTTGAGGTGTCGCTCGGCGCACCAACGTCGTCATCTATGTCAACGCCAGGGGAGGGGATAGCGCCATCGTCTCTAAGCCCATCAGCTTTACCGTCGGAACCGATACCTGAGTGGCAGCCGCTGAGTGTGCAGGTTGACGATCGTATCGCCCGACCAACAGCAACGGTCGTTTCACTGTCGGCGGCAACAACGGAAGCGGAACCGAAAAAAGCGGTGCCGTTCATGCCTGCGTTTACTGCGGACGAAGAGAATAACCCGCAAGTCAAACGCGGCATGGGGCCGGAATTGCCGCGACCGAACCCGGTGCGCATTCCCACCCGTCGCGAGCTGGCATCGTATGGCATCAAGCTGCCTTCGCAGCGGCTGGCTGAACAGCAAGCTCGCGAAGCAGAGCAACGAGCTCAGGCCGTCGATGACGTTGCCATGGCACCGGATACGGCAGTGTCGGCGACGCCGGCAAGCGATGCGGTCATTTCTACCGAGGAAGCCTATCAACATCCTGTCGAGCCGATATCGGCCGACTTGTCTGACGACGCTCAGGATGCGCTGGCGCAAGCAGCCGCGTTGCGCCAAGCCTTTGCCGAGCAGCAACGCGAACGTTACGGTGAAACCTATCCTGACCATGAAGAGGCGGAAGATGCCTTGCTGCAGGCACAACTGGCGCGCGATTTTGCCGCCATGCAGCGCTCTCGTTATGGCGAGGAGCAGGAAGTGGAAGCGGATGCACCCACGGCGTTTACTGCCGAGCACGCCAATGCGGGGTCGGTGGCTACAGACAACCGATTAACTGGTGTAACGCCGCAAGCCGAGGCGCCGCTGGAGAGCGTTTTTGCCATTTCGCCGTTTGCCGATCTGGTTGATGATGGCCCGTCAGAGCCGTTATTTACGCTTCCGCCGCAGGAGTCATTGGCGGATACGCCGCCGGAGCAGGCGGCCGTGCCGGTAAGTGTATCCCCGGTTGCGGCGTCGGCCGAACCTGTCGTGACAGAGTCTTCGCCGTCGATTATGGACAGCCTGATCCACCCGTTCCTGATGCGTAATGATCAACCGCTGCAGAAACCGACCACGCCATTGCCGTCGCTGGATCTGCTAACGCCGCCATCCATGAATGATGCGCCGGTTGATCGGGACGCGCTGGACGATATGGCGCGACTGATTGAAACCCGATTGGCGGATTACCGCGTCAAGGCTACAGTGGTGGATTATCATCCGGGGCCGGTGATCACCCGTTTTGAACTGGATTTGGCACCGGGCGTCAAGGCAGCCCGTATCTCCAATTTGGCTCGTGATCTGGCGCGTTCGCTGTCGGTGGTCGCGGTACGTATTGTTGAGGTTATCCCCGGCAAACCTTATGTCGGTCTTGAGCTGCCGAATCGCCATCGCCAAACGGTTTTCCTGCGAGAAGTGCTGGATTGCGACCGGTTCCGCGATAACGCTTCGCCGCTTGCCGTGGTACTGGGGAAAGATATTTCCGGCCAGCCAGTGGTGGCGGATCTGGCGAAAATGCCGCATTTACTGGTGGCGGGTACTACCGGCTCCGGGAAGTCGGTCGGCGTTAACGCCATGATCATCAGCATGCTGTATAAAGCGACGCCTGCAGACGTGCGCTTTATCATGATTGACCCGAAAATGCTGGAGTTGTCGGTATATGAAGGCATTCCGCATCTGCTAACCGAAGTCGTCACCGACATGAAAGATGCCGCTAATGCGCTGCGCTGGTGCGTCGGTGAGATGGAGCGCCGCTATAAGCTGATGTCGGCGCTGGGGGTACGTAATCTCAGCGGTTATAACGAACGGGTGTTACAGGCTGAATCGATGGGCCGCCCCATCCCGGACCCGTTCTGGAAACCCGGCGACAGTATGGATACTCAACCGCCCGTGCTGGAAAAACTACCCTACATCGTAGTGATGGTGGATGAGTTTGCCGACCTGATGATGGCGGTGGGTAAAAAAGTAGAAGAGCTGATCGCGCGCTTGGCCCAGAAGGCGCGAGCCGCCGGCATACATTTGGTTTTGGCGACGCAGCGCCCGTCGGTTGATGTTATTACCGGCCTGATCAAGGCCAATATCCCGACGCGCATCGCGTTTACGGTATCGAGCAAGATTGATTCCCGCACTATTCTCGATCAGGGCGGTGCGGAGTCGTTATTGGGGATGGGCGATATGCTGTACATGGCGCCTAACTCTTCGATTCCAGTGCGTGTTCATGGCGCATTCGTGCGTGATCAGGAAGTTCATGCCGTGGTGCAGGATTGGAAGGCGCGAGGACGCCCTGAATATATCGACAGCATCATCAGCGGTGATGACGATGGTGAAGGCGGTAGCCTGGGTTTTGACGGAGACGAAGATCTGGATCCGTTGTTTGATCAGGCGGTGGCCTTTGTCGTGGAAAAACGTCGGGCTTCGATTTCCGGGGTACAGCGCCAGTTCCGCATTGGCTATAACCGCGCCGCCCGTATTGTTGAGCAGATGGAAATGCAGGGGATTGTCAGCAGTCCCGGTCATAACGGTAACCGTGAAGTGCTGGCGCCGCCACCGATGGAATAACTCTTGGTGGTGATGTTTCGGTGGTGATGTTTCGTCCTGCAAAGAAGCGTAAATGTGGTAGATAACAGATAATTCGCCTGTCATGCCGTGCCCTGCTGGGCTACAGTAGCGTCCGCCTGATAGGCGCGTCCAACAAGATGCGGCCTCTGTGGAGGCGGCGGTGACGGTAAGAACACGCAAAGGATTTTTTGTATGATAAAAATAGGGTTGATAACGGGGTGTTTGCTCACCAGTCTGGTATCCGGTGCGGTTTATGCCGATGCCGCCAGCGATTTGCAAAGTCGCCTGAGCAAGGTGAACAGCTTCCATGCCGGTTTCACGCAGAAAGTCACGACCAATGACGGTGCTGCGGTGCAGGAAGGGGCGGGAGAATTGTGGGTGAAACGCCCGAATCTGTTCAACTGGAAAACCACATCGCCGGATGAAAGTACGCTGGTGTCTGATGGTAAAACCTTATGGTTTTACAATCCCTTCGTTGAACAGGTCACGGCAACCTGGGTAAAAGATGCCACCGGTAATACGCCGTTTATTTTGATCACCCGTAACGACCCGAAAGACTGGGGTAAATATAACGTAAGCCAGAAAGGGGATGATTTTGATCTAACGCCCCGTGCAGCCAATGGCAATCTGAAGCGTTTTTCCATTAATGTCACCAGCGATGGTACGATTCATGGATTTACCGCCACTGAACAGGATGGGCAGCGCAGCGCCTATACGCTGAAAAATCAGCAAAATGGCGAGATAGATGCCGCGAAGTTTCGTTTTACTCCGCCGAAAGGCGTCGCGGTGGACGACCAGCGTCAGTGAGGCGTATGTGAGCAACCTGTCACTCGATTTCTCCAGTAATCAGTTCCAGCCGCTGGCAGCGCGGATGCGGCCGACCAGGCTGGCACAGTACATTGGCCAGCAACACCTGCTGGGGCTTGGGAAGCCGTTTCCGCGTGCCATTGAGGCCGGGCAACTCCACTCCATGATTCTGTGGGGGCCGCCGGGGACGGGAAAGACGACGTTGGCTGAGTTGATTGGTCATTATGGTCATGCTGATGTGGAGCGCCTCTCGGCGGTGACGTCCGGCATCAAAGAGATCCGCGAGGCGATTGAACGTGCGCGTCAGAACCGCGATGCCGGGCGTCGTACGATTCTGTTTGTGGACGAAGTGCATCGTTTTAACAAAAGCCAGCAGGATGCTTTTCTGCCGCATATCGAAGACGGCACCATTACGTTTATTGGTGCCACCACCGAAAACCCCTCGTTTGAACTGAATTCGGCGTTGCTATCCCGAGCGCGTGTTTATCTGCTGAAAGCATTGAGCGTGGAAGATATCGAGCAGGTGCTGGAACAGGCGTTGCAGGACAAAGAGAGGGGGCTGGGTGGGCAGCAGATTATTTTGCCGGATGAAACCCGTCGCCTGCTGGCTGAACTGGTCAACGGCGATGCCCGACGCTCCCTCAATCTGCTGGAAATGATGGCCGACATGGCGGAAGCGGATGCCGACGGTCAGCGTGTATTGACGCTCGAATTACTGAAGGAAGTTTCCGGCGAGCGCAGTGCGCGTTTTGACAATAAAGGCGACCGCTATTACGACCTGATATCCGCATTGCATAAATCGGTTCGCGGCTCAGCGCCGGATGCGGCGTTGTACTGGTATGCCCGCATTATTACCGCTGGCGGTGACCCTCTGTACGTCGCACGACGTCTCCTGGCTATCGCTTCTGAAGATGTGGGGAATGCCGACCCGAGATCGATGCAAGTGGCGATCGCCGCCTGGGATTGTTTTACGCGTGTTGGCCCGGCGGAAGGTGAACGCGCTATTGCTCAGGCGATTGTTTATCTGGCGTGTGCGCCGAAGAGTAATGCGGTGTATACCGCATTTAAATTAGCGATGCGCGATGCTCGTGAGAAACCGGATTACGATGTACCGGAGCATCTGCGTAATGCGCCAACCCGTCTGATGAAAGAGATGGGATTGGGGGCCGAATATCGGTACGCGCATGATGAAGTTAACGCTTACGCTGCCGGTGAAGTGTATTTCCCGCCTGAGATGGCGGAAACACACTACTATCAGCCGACTTCGCGAGGTTTAGAGGCCAAGATTGGCGAAAAGCTGGCCTGGCTCGCTGCTCAGGATCAAAATAGCCCGACAAAACGCTACCGCTAGCATTCACGTTGCGGTAAGGTTATTCCGAGATTTTCTGCTGCACGGTACTGCTATCAGTACCCTGTAATTATCGATATCCCCTTAATAATACAAGCACAGGACTAGCATGCTCGATCCCAATTTACTGCGTAATGAGCTAGACGCAGTCGCCGAAAAATTACTGGCTCGCCGAAATTTTAAACTGGATGTAGAAGCGCTGCGCAATCTGGAAGAACGCCGTAAAGTGCTTCAGGTGGAAACGGAAAGTTTACAGGCAGAACGTAACTCGCGATCGAAAGAGATTGGGGCGGCTAAATCGCGTGGGGAAGACATTGAACCACTGCGCAGTGCTGTAAACGAATTGGGTGAGAAACTGGATGCCGCTAAGGCTGAATTACAGCAAGTGCAAAATGATATCGAAACCATTGCACTGACGATTCCCAATATGCCTGATGATTGTGTGCCGCTGGGTAAAGACGACACCGAAAATCAGGAGGTTATGCGTTGGGGAGAGCCGCGTCAGTTTGATTTCCCGGTGCGTGACCACGTAGACCTGGGTGAATTGACCGGTGGCTTGAGCATGGCGCTTGGGGTAAAGCTGACCGGGGCGCGTTTCTCGGTGATGAAAGGTCAGGTGGCTCGCTTACACCGTGCGTTGGCGCAGTTCATGCTGGATCTGCATACCGGCGAGCATGGTTATCAGGAGGCCTACGTGCCTTATCTGGTGAATCAAAATACCCTGTACGGCACCGGGCAATTGCCGAAATTTGGTGAAGATCTGTTCCATACCAAGCCGTTGAGCGAAGAATCGGAAACCAGTAATTACGCGCTGATCCCGACGGCGGAGGTGCCGCTGACCAACCTGGTGCGGGACGAAATCCTCGATGAGGATGCACTGCCGATCAAACTGACCGCGCATACGCCGTGCTTCCGCTCTGAAGCAGGCTCTTACGGTCGTGATACCCGTGGCCTGATCCGTGTTCATCAGTTCGACAAAGTTGAAATGGTGCAGATTGTTCGACCGGAAGAGTCGATGCAGGCACTGGAAGAATTAACAGGCCATGCCGAAAAAGTCTTGCAGTTGTTGAAATTACCGTATCGTAAGGTACTGCTGTGCAGCGGTGATATGGGATTTGGTTCCTGCAAAACCTACGATCTGGAAGTGTGGCTGCCTGCGCAGAATACTTACCGTGAAATTTCCTCCTGTTCCAACTGTGGGGATTTTCAGGCCCGCCGTATGCTAGCGCGTTGCCGCAGCAAGAGCGATAAGAAAACCCGTCTGGTGCATACACTAAACGGTTCTGGCCTGGCGGTGGGGCGTGCACTGGTCGCCGTGTTGGAAAACTACCAGCAAGCCGATGGCCGGATCGAAGTCCCAGAGGTGCTGCGACCATACATGAATGGTTTGCAATTTATCGGCTAAGCCTCTTCGCAAGAATGACGCCTTTCATCAAGCGCCCTGTGGGGCGCTTTTTTATCGTTGAAAAATCACACATTCGCTATTGCGGTGAGGTGTGGAATTGTCTGATTCCTGCCTGATATCGGTCTTGATAAGAGGATTCGGACATCCTCTTATGGAGCACTGAAGCATAGGGTTCTAAGTTTTTGTCGTTGCACTGACCAACGCCATTTTGACAAAGAGAAGGCAAATGTCAGCAAGATGAGAACAAGGAGATAACTCCTGCGAACAGAGCCAACGAGGTGATTATGCCACAACATATTGTCAGCCTGACAGGGCGGTTACTGGGGGCTTTACTCTATTACGCACCCGATGATGAACAGAATGCGAGGTTAATCGAACGGCTGCGACAGTCGGCATGGCAACGGACATGGCCTTGCGGCAAGCGGGACGAGATCGTCATGGCGGCCCGGCAGATCCAACTGGGGTTGCAACCCGGTTACGATGAACGGGTATCGCTCGCCTGGCGGCGATTTCTCCGTGGTGATGAGGGCATTCCCGCGCCGCCTTGGGGGTCGGTATACCTTGATCGGCACAATGTCTTGTTTGGTGATTCGACTCTGGCGCTACGACGCTGGTTGCGTGATCTGGGTATTGAACCACGGTGCGATCGTCATGAGCCCGAGGATCACATCGGTCTGATGTTGATGCTGGCTGCCTGGTGTGCGGAAAACCAACCGGACAGTCTGCCGGAGCTGTTGAGCGAACATTTACTGCCTTGGGCGATGCGTTATCTGGATTTGCTGGAGTATCACTGCCGTCATCCGTTTTATCAGGGAGTTGCGCGGTTAACCCGCATCACATTGCGGGATTGGCAAATGCGTTTCCAGTTGATTCAGAAAGAAAAAGCGTTGTTCTATTAGCCAGTCTTCCTGGCAGAAAGCTGGGGATGTGGATTGACACTGCCTCAGAATATGATCATCGAATCAGGGCGTTTGTCATGCCTGCCGTATCACACCTGGCTTGCGATGTGTGGGATGCCGTTAACCGTATCGGGCCGCACGTTGCCAGGCCGGGCGTGCCCGCATCGCTTCCAGCAAGCGCCAGAGATGGGGGCGAGAAGAGGAGAGCCAATCGCGTTGTGCAGCAATATCCAGTGGGAATCCCATCATGATGTCCGCTGCTGAAAATGCCTCGCCAGCCAGCCAGCGCGTTTTTTCTGCTTCCTGCTCCAGAAAATCATAATGCAGATTGAGCTGGGTATTAACCATGTTGCGAATCGGCCAGCCGAAAGGTCCCATTTTATAAGCCACCAGCTTTAGCAACATGGCCGACATCAGCGAACCTTCGGCGTAATGCATCCAGTAACGATAACGCCAAAAGTCGGGGCTGTCCGCTGCCGGAGCCAGATGCGGGCCGAAGGTGGCGACCAGATATTCCAGTATCAGACCGGTTTCCGCCAGTACTTTGCCATCATGCTCAATGACCGGTGCTTTTCCCAAGGGATGAATGTCACGTAAGGTCGCAGGAGCACGCATCGTAGCTTTATTACGCTGATAATTGATCACTTCATATGGCACATCCAACTCTTCCAGGAGCCATAAAATCCGCTGCGATCGGGAAGTATTCAGGTGATGAACTCGAATCATGGGGATCATCCTGTTTTCTGGTAGATAAGGTAGGTGCCATCCCATATCGCTCAGTGCGAAAAAAGAAAAACCAGACGGCAGAAGAAATAATAATAAAATCAGTGCCGGGAGAATATACCTGAACGCAAGTGTCGGCTGACGAGCCTGGATATGGCGCAGGCGTCAATGATGAGATGCACGCCCGGCATCAACATGATTGAGTTAACCCGCGATTTCCTACGGTGCATCGCATCGGTCGTGAAAAAGCGGGTTGGAGCGATAGGGTGAACAATAGCCTACTGGTTTTCTTTTACCAGTTTTACCAGGTAGTTGAACCAGTCGTCTGGCCGACCTAGCCAGGGTGCGATATTCAATGTGGTAAAGATATCATCTACCGCAAAGACTATCGTCGGGAAACCGGCACCGCCTGATTGAGTCAACCATTGGCGGCTTTCCTCGATATGCTTCCGGGTTGGTAAACCGCGCCAGCGCGTATAGGTATTTTCAAAATCATCTAATGACAGGCCGATTTCCACCGCCATTTTCATTAATACCGATACTTCAGAGATGCTGAATCCTTCAACATAATGAGCGCGTTGCAGACGCTCAAGTAAATCAAGCCCGCGGCCGCCTAATTCTTCGGCCGCCAGAATAGCCGTTGTGGGCGGTTCCGAATCCAGTGTCGCGGTGACGTCCCACAGTAAGCCATTGAAATAGCCATCGCCGAAGGGCTGGCCGCTCATCTGGGCAATGCGGCGATCGTGTGGTTGAACGTAGTCCCGCCATTCGGGCGTGATACGGCGGCGGTTCGGCCCGGTCATCATGCCGCCGGCATGCAGCACGACTGGCAGCCCTTCAATTTTGCGCGCTGCATGGATTAACGGCGCTGCGGCATAGCACCAACCGCACAGGGGATCGAAGATGTAGTGTAGCCTGTTCATTCATACGCTCCGTATGTTGCCCGATAGGTGGGGCACATCAGCAAAGGGAAAGAGACTGGTTATCGCGCCACAAACCTTCCCGGGCGTGTGCCAGAATGGCAACCGCTAACTACCTGTGTGACGCTCTATCTTAATTATTGTCTATTTCCTGAGAGTTAGCAGGGGATGGCGTAATTTTATCCTCCCTGTTCTGCGATCACAGATCGCAAACCTGAAAGAAAAGTAGTCACAGTGCAATAGCCGGGGCAAGCCGCCTTGCGGCCGCCGCGGATATTAGCCGTGTTATCTCAGGGCCACTGCATCTCGCCTTTAATGACTTTGGCGCTCAGCTCTAGTGAGCCTTCTTCACCGAGATTCGGATAAGCCTGCTTCATTGCATTAACCAGTGCGGTGCTATTGGCTGATAATGGAACATTCTTCTCAAAAGTTTTCAGATAATTACGTGTGAAGGTGATATTTTGTGGCGACCAGGGCGCAGAGCCGTCTTTATTCGGCAGATAGTGGCTCGGTACCACCGTGGTTGGCTTGAGCTTGTCGATAGCATCCAGATCCTTCAGCCAGTGTTGGCGAGCGGTTGCAGTCTGCGTGTCGGCAACCCATACATGGATATTGGCCGCGGTATGCACGCCGCCAACCACCGTTTTCAGTGATGGAATCCAGACAAACGTACGATCCGGCGTCGCCCCTTTCAGGCCAATGATATCAATATTGTTGCCTTCAAGTGTGAGATGGTCGGCATCCAGCGCCTGAGGGACCACCACCTGCTTCGGCGCATTGTCTTTTAGAATTGGTCCCCAGTAAGCCACTTTCTTTTCTTTGCTAGCGTTAATGGCGGCGATAGTTTGTGGTGTGGCGACAATTTGCGCATTAGGGAAAGCGGCTTTCAACACATCCAGACCAAAGTAGAAATCCGGATCATGGTGACTGATATAGATCGTTTTCAGGTTCTTGCCGGTAGCCCGGATTTTTTCTACCAGTTTTTCTGCATCATTGCGCTGAAACTGGGCATCAATAAGCAACGCATCGTGCTCACCGGTGATGATTTCAGATGACACCGGGAAGACGGATTTTTCTCCAGGGTTATATACGTCTATCTTCAGCGCAGCGGACGCTGAAAACGCCATAGAAGCGAAGAGGGTGGCGAGTAGGGTGTGCTTTAACATAGGGAATACTCCTTTCTGAATGAGATGGCGTCATGGTAAATTTCATTTTTATAAAGAAAAACCCTGTCTTTCGAGCAGGTTTGTTGCAAAAAACGGACATATAATGGATAGAATTACCGCCGCTCAGGTATTTGTCGCCATCACCGAACAGGGGAGCCTGACGGGTGCCGCTGATGTTCTGGAGATGTCCCGCGCGATGGTGACCCGGTATCTGGCTGAAATGGAACGCTGGGCTGACGCGCGATTATTGCATCGCAGTACCCGTCAACTGAGTCTGACCACCGAAGGGGAAACGGTATTGCAATACTGCCGCGAATTGCTGACGGTATCGCAAAAGCTGGATAGGCCCGCCCGTGGGAGGATGGAACCGGCTGGATTAATGCGGTTAACCTGCTCCCCTTCGTTGGCACAGACAACATTAGTCGAGGCGATCACGGCTTACCTTCGGCGTTACCCCAAAACAGCGGTCGACCTGCAGGTGGCAAGTCATACTCTGAACCTGATTGAGGAGCGTATTGATCTGGCGATCCGGATCACCAGTCAGTTGGATTCAGGGTTAATTGCCCGTCGATTGGGCGGTTGCCCATCAGTGGTGTGCGCGGCGCCGTCTTACCTGGCCGCTCAGGGGACGCCGCAACGGGTGGAAGAGCTTGCCGTACATGATTGCCTGACTTATTCATTTTTCGGCAAAAGCCTGTGGCAATTCATCCGGAAGGGGGAAACGATAGCCGTACCGGTTAGTGGCAGTTTCAGCGCCAATGATTCGCTGACTCTACTGGAGGCGGCGCTGAATGGCGCCGGCATAAGTTTGCAGCCGGTTTATTCCGTCACGGACCTGATCGCCAGTAAACGGCTTATCGCGTTGTTTCCCGAGGTGCAACCACAAGAACTGGATATTTACGCGGTGTACCATTCACGTGAGCGGATGTCGCCGGCATTGCGAGCACTGGTGGATTTTCTTGCCGACTGGTTCGACGGCAACCTGGAGTGGAAACGGGTTTCACGTCGCTGATACTGCGCCGGGCTGCCGGCATCGTGGTGTATGAGCAAATTGTGCGGCTGCTGGTGATAAGAGAATTGACTTTGCTATTACCAGTGGCATGATGCGCGCAAATCATCCTTTCTTTCTGGTTTGTCTCTCCATGTCAACCTATACGCGCCCGGTTTTGCTGCTGCTCTGCGGGCTGTTGCTGCTTACCGTTTGTCTAGCTGTTCTCAATACGCTGGTACCATTGTGGCTTAATGATCGTCAATTGCCGGTTTGGCAGGTTGGCGTGGTCGGTTCGGCCTATTTCAGCGGGAATTTGGTCGGTACGTTGGCGGCGGGCGGGTTGATCCGACGTTATGGTTTTAACCGTAGCTATTATCTGGCTGTGCTGCTGTTTGGGCTGGCGACGGCGGCGCTGGCGTTGTCTTCGGATATCGGGAACTGGATTCTGTGGCGTTTTGTCGCCGGTATTGCCTGTGCGCTGATTTGGGTGGTTGTAGAAAGTGCTCTCCTTTGCAGCGGCAATGCACTTAATCGCGGGCAACTGCTGGCGGCGTATATGATGGCGTACTATCTGGGCAGCGTAATGGGGCAATTGCTGCTGGGAATAGTGCCTACGGCATTGTTCAGTATTTTGCCCTGGCTGGTGGCGCTGGTATTACTGGCGGCGTTACCTCTGCTATTTGCACGTATTCCGCCGCCGCAGCCTGTGACGCAACGCGTTAACGTCTGGCGGATGCTACACTATCGCTCCGCCCGTTTGGGTATTCAGGGTTGCGTCATTTCCGGGGTTATTCTTGGTTCACTGTATGGGTTGATGCCGTTGTATCTTGCGCATCAAGGTATGAGCGATGCCAGTGTAGGCTATTGGATGGCGTTATTAATCAGCGCGGGTATTCTGGGTCAATGGCCGGTCGGGCGGCTGGCGGATCGTTATGGCCGATTGTTGGTGCTGCGTGTACTGGTTTTTGCGGTGATTCTTGGCTCACTGGCCATGTGGCTTCCAGGGCGATATAGCATGGCGCCGTCGTTGTTTTTGCTCGGTGCCGCCGGGTTTACGCTCTATCCGGTTGCGATGTCATGGGCGTGTGAGAGGGTGGCGCCTAATGAGCTGGTCGCCATGAATCAGGCATTACTGCTTAGCTACACCATTGGTAGTCTCTGCGGGCCAAGTCTGGCCGCGATGCTGATGCAGACCTATTCCGATCAATTATTGTTTGTTTTGATTGCTGCCGTGTCCCTTGGATATCTGGTTATCCTGTTGAAAAAAGCGGATCATCATCCCCGGCCGCTGGCCGTGTGAGCCGGCCCATTATTGTTTGTCGCATCGTCGGTGTTGGTGGTTGCCGGGAGAGAGGCGCCCGATTTCGACGATGTTATTCCACAGGACTTCGGCAACCGGGCTCAGTCGCTGTTTGGCATTGCGAACCAGGTAAAAGATGCTGCTGAGTTGCAACTGCTCTGGGGCGATTGCCACCAGTTTTCCTTCCTGTACCCAGCGTGAGGCATAATGGTTCGGCAGGAAGCCCACATGGGTACCCGCCAGAATTAACAGCATACATCCTTCCTCACTGTAGGCGATGCCTTGCTGCCCTTGTTTGGCGATAGGCCCTAATTGCTTACAAATTTCATTGATATCGTAACCGCCAATCAGCAGTCGTTTCGGGTTTAGGGTACCGTCATGCCACGCTTGCTCAATACGTTCTGCCTGTTCGGTTGCCGCGTAAAATGCACTGTATTCAATGAAAGCGGGCTGGAAGAAGATATCGGGTGGAACATCATTCGACAGGACGGTGAGCACGATATCCAAATCACCGCTGCGTAACCGCGTCATCAGCGATTGATGGTCGCTGATGTGCAGATTCATCGATGCATCGGGGCTTAACTCCAGCAAGCGACGTATTGCCAGCGCAACCGCTTGATCCGGATGGGAGACAATATTATCCAGGCAGCCAAGCCGTACCTCACCGATAAGTTCATGCTTGATGCGCGCCAATCGATTGGCAAAATCATCCAGTGTGGCAATCACCGAACGTGCCTCCTGATAGACCAATTCACCTTCGGTCGTCAGCGCAAAGCCACCCCGGCCCCGTTCGCACAAAATCAACCCTAATGTGTCTTCCAGCCGGGAAAGGTAATGACTGAGAACTGGCTGGCTCAATCCGGTAGCGTCTTGTGCATTGGTTATGCCTTTGTTTTCAACAATTTTACAAAATAACTTTAGCCAGCGAATTTCCAGTTTATCGAGCCGCATGATGTGCCTCTGAACACATATACCACCCGCCAATCATCAGGTTACAGATGCGTAGGCATTGCCTTGTGGAGACGGCGGCAAGCCGCGGATAAGGCGACGGATGCAGTCTCGCCGGGCAAAAACGGTTAATTGCTCAAAATGCGAGCGAACTGGCCGGTAACCTGGATTATGTCGGGTATGGCTGTTGCAATTAACATTGAAATAAATCTATTTTATTCAATGTGTTTTCCCTGTAGTTCGTATATTTCGCCTCGTTTGAAGCAGTTACCACGCCAGGGCGTGATTATGCATGACTCCCTTCGCTTCTCCAGTACGCCGCATCAAATAACGTTACTGTTTTGTGTCACATAATGCCCATCATGATGTGTTTTTATCGTGCTGGCTTGCTCTGGATTGTGATGGAGCAAAAGTATGGAAAGCAGGGCGATGATGACGAGCGTGTTGGCATGAATCGGCCAGTCATGTCGTATCTGTGGGTATTGACTGGCGTTTTCTTGTTGGTGGCGGCAGCCGGATTACTGCGTTAATCAATTATAGTCAACGCCAGCCAGGTGATGTGTAACGCTGGCCGACGGAGCGGCGTAATCCTAGTACACAACTTTGTGACCGTAACTGGTCAGAATAGACTTAATGCGGTCCATAGTATCAGCCTTAGGCGGCTTGATGCCATCCAGCTTGTATTCCTCGCCCATGGCTGTCCATTTGTGTTTACCCAACTCGTGATAAGGCAAGAGTTCGATTTTCTCGATATTGCTCATCTCTTTGGTAAATTCACCCAACAAATGTGCGGAGGCATCGTCATCGCTCCAGTCAGGGACGACAACATAGCGGATCCAGGTGCGTTGATTGCGTTTGGCGAGATAACGGGCAAATTCCAGCGTGCGGTGGTTGGATACTCCCACCAAATTCTGATGCACCTCGTCGTTGAGTTGTTTGAGATCCAGCATGACCAGGTCGGTGGCGTCCAACAGTTCGTCAATGACCGGGTCGTAGCGCCGCACAAAACCGTTGGTATCCAGACAGGTATTAATCCCTTGCTCATGACAGGCACGGAACCAGTCACGGACGAACTCGGCTTGCAGAATGGCCTCGCCGCCGGATGCCGTCACGCCGCCGCCGGATGCATTCATAAAATGGCGATAGGTCACCACTTCCTTCATTAACTCTTCTACCGTCACTTCCTTGCCGCCATGAGTGTCCCAGGTGTCGCGGTTGTGGCAGTAGAGACAACGCATCAGGCATCCCTGAAAGAAGGTGATGAAGCGGATGCCGGGGCCGTCAACGGTGCCACAGGATTCGAAAGAGTGAATGCGACCAATAACTGACATGCGAGGTTTCTCCAGGTTGGGCCGGGAAATAGCGGCCTGCAATGAGCGCAGTAACAACAAAGTAGCACGCAGGGCTACAACGCTGTTGTTCTGCGTCGAATCTGTTTTGTCAGCCCGCCAGTCAGGAATCGATAGCCGGCTGACAAAACAGGTTCTGAGTTATTCGGCGGGAGTGGTGAAAAAATTTCACTGGGGAAATTTTTAGTGCTGCTTAAGCAGCCCACAAAGGAGACAGGCGAAAAACCCATTATAAAAAGGCCCCACCGATGTGGAGCCTTTAGTTTACGCCTTTTCAGACAGACATGTAATTACATGGACTGTGTGAAAGTACGGGTAATAACATCCTGCTGCTGTTCTTTGGTCAGCGAGTTAAAGCGAACGGCATAACCAGACACACGAATGGTCAACTGCGGATATTTTTCCGGGTTTTCCATTGCGTCGAGCAGCATTTCACGGTTCATCACGTTGACGTTCAGGTGCTGGCCGCCTTCGATGCTGGCTTCGTGGTGGAAGTAACCATCCATCAGGCCTGCCAGGTTGGCTTTACGCACGTCGTCATCTTTACCCAGCGCGTTCGGCACGATAGAGAAGGTATAGGAGATACCGTCTTTTGCGTAAGCGAACGGCAGTTTAGCCACGGAAGTCAGAGAAGCGACAGCGCCTTTCTGGTCACGACCGTGCATCGGGTTGGCACCCGGTCCGAACGGCGCACCAGCGCGACGGCCATCCGGGGTGTTACCGGTTTTCTTACCGTATACCACGTTGGACGTAATGGTCAGTACGGACTGAGTCGGGGTCGCACCACGGTAGGTATTCAGTTTCTGAATTTTCTTCATGAAACGTTCAACCAGATCACAAGCCAGGTCATCAACGCGTGAATCGTTGTTACCGAACTGCGGGTATTCGCCTTCGATGTCAAAGTCGACCGCCAGACCGTTTTCATCACGTACTGGTTTCACTTTGGCATACTTGATGGCAGACAGGGAGTCAGCCGCTACAGACAGACCCGCGATACCACACGCCATAGTACGGAACACGTCACGGTCATGCAGCGCCATCAGAGATGCTTCATAGCTGTACTTGTCGTGCATGTAGTGGATGATATTCAGTGCGGTGACGTACTGTTTAGCCAGCCAATCCATGAAGTGATCCATACGCTCCATCACTTCATCAAAGTTCAGCACATCGCCTTTGATCGGTTCGGATTTCGGGCCGACCTGCATTTTCAGTTTTTCGTCCACGCCGCCGTTGATCGCGTACAGCATGGTTTTCGCCAGGTTAGCGCGGGCGCCGAAGAACTGCATTTGTTTACCCACAACCATCGGGCTTACACAACAAGCGATAGCGTAATCGTCGTTGTTGAAGTCCGGACGCATCAGGTCATCGTTCTCGTACTGCAGAGAAGAAGTGTCGATAGACACTTTAGCAGCGAATTTTTTGAAGTTCAGCGGCAGTTTTTCAGACCACAGAATGGTCATGTTCGGTTCCGGAGACGGCCCCATGGTGTACAGGGTGTTCAGGAAACGGAAGCTGTTTTTGGTAACCAGCGTACGGCCGTCGATACCCATACCGGCCAGTGATTCGGTTGCCCAGATCGGGTCGCCGGAGAACAGTTCATCGTATTCCGGGGTACGCAGGAAACGTACCATGCGCAGTTTCATCACCAGGTGGTCGACCAGTTCCTGGGCGTCCTGTTCGGTGATTTTACCTGCTTTCAGATCGCGCTCGATGTAGACATCCAGGAATGTGGATACGCGACCAAAGGACATCGCCGCACCATTCTGAGATTTAACGGCAGCCAGATAACCGAAGTAAGTCCACTGCACGGCTTCCTGAGCGGTTGTTGCCGGGCCGGAAATGTCGCAACCGTATTTGGCCGCCATTTCTTTAATTTGACCCAGTGCGCGGTGCTGATCAGCAATTTCTTCGCGCAGACGGATAGTCGCTTCCAGGTCTTCACCGTTTTCCAGTTTGGATTGCAGGGAAGTGAACTGGGCGAATTTGTCCGCCATCAGGTAGTCGATACCGTACAGAGCGACACGGCGGTAGTCACCGATGATACGACCACGACCGTACGCGTCAGGCAGGCCGGTCAGCACGCCGGATTTACGGCAACGCAGGATGTCCGGAGTATAAACATCGAACACGCCCTGGTTGTGGGTTTTACGGTAGTCGGTGAAGATTTTTTTCAGCTGCGGATCTAGTTTACGGCCGTAAACTTCGCAGGAACCTTCGACCATTTTGATACCGCCGAACGGGATGATTGCACGTTTCAGCGGGGCATCAGTCTGCAGACCGACGATTTTTTCCAAGCCTTTGCTGATGTAACCGGCATCGTGGGAAGTGATGGTGGCGGCAACGTCGGTATCGAAATCAACCGGTGCATGGGTGCGGTTTTCCTGTTTGATGCCTTCCATCACCTTGTCCCACAGGGAACTGGTTGCCTGAGTAGCACCGGCCAGGAAGGTTTCGTCACCTTCATACGGCGTGTAGTTTTTCTGAATGAAGTCACGCACGTTGACGCCATTCTGCCATTCGCCTTTGCTAAAACCTTCCCAAGCCTGGGCGAGTTTCTGATTAAGTTCGGTCATATTACACCTACCTTTGATTTGGATTTTTATAACCCGACGTTGCGGCCGACAGCAGCTTAGTGCTGATCTCCACCGCGCAAATAAATGACCCAGTAAGTTAACCCTACCAGCAGTCCACCACCAATGATGTTGCCGAGCGTGACGGGGATCAGGTTGTCGACAATAAAATTGCTGATGGTTAAGTGCTCAAACTGGCTCGGCGTCATGCTGATGGCGTGCCAGAATGTCTCTGGAGCAAAATTCTTAACTACAATCCCCATCGGGATCATGAACATGTTGGCGATACTGTGTTCGAAGCCGCTGGCGACGAACATAGCGACAGGCAGAATCATGGCCAGCATTTTGTCAGTCAGCGTACGGCCGGAATAACTCATCCAGACAGCCAGACAGACCATCAGGTTTGCCAGTATCCCAAGGCATAAAGCCTCGACAAAAGTATGCTCCAGCTTGTGATTAGCCGTCTGCAACACATTCAGGCCCCAGGCGCCATTCGCCACCATGTGCTCACCGGAAAACCAGATGAGTGCGACGAAAAATAACGCGCCAATCAAATTGCCTAAATAAACGTTGAGCCAGTTTAACCACAGTTGTTTCCAGGTAATGCGCCCGCTGGCTTTGGCAATGACGGTCAGTACGGTAGACGTGAACAAATCCGCGCCACAGACGACGACCAGCATCAACCCCATGGAGAAACAGATACCCCCTATCAGTTTAGCCATACCATACGGCATGGATGAAGATCCGGTGGTAGCCGTGATATAGAAAACGAACGCAATGGATATAAACACACCGGCAGTAATTGCCAGAAAAAATGCAGTAAGCGGTTGTTTTGTTGCTTTATAAACGCCGGCATCTTCAGCGACTTTCGCCATTGCCGATGGTAATAACAGGGTGAAGGGGTTGTCAGCTTTCACACTAACTCTCTCTTAAAATTTATCTACGGTGAGATACTAACAAAGGGTTATTCGCCATAATTTGACGTGGATCATACCACAGGAATTTATTAGGCTGATCAGGAGCCATTCTATAGCTATTTTAACTATTAACATACTGATTTTTATTTAAAAAATATTTTTTAAAAATTATAAAAACAGTTGAATTGGGAGGAAAAATTAACGTATTTGACGTTAAAAAAAATAAGACTTTGTAGTCATTTCATGCCTCAAATTTATGGTGTTTAATTTATTTTTTACCATCCGATAACAATAATGCATTTATAAAAATAAATATCCCGTCTCGACTTAATATATCCATACAAAAATAAAGGAATACGATGGGTTTTGGGCAACACTACGCTGCCGGATTGGGCCGAGGCAGCATAAAAATAAAAATTATAGTGGTATTCATGCGAGGCAGTATACCGGATGGCGCGTTGCGCCATCCGGTCAAGTGGAGCAAGGCTTATTTCGTTTGCCAATGTGCGCGTTTAGCGCGTTGCAATTTTTCATAAGCCGCCAGCAGAGACTGATGGGCCGGCAGAGCCTTCAGATCAGCATCTACTGCAAACAGGCCGTAGAAGCACTGTTCACCGGCGATAGCGGCGCTCGCAGCATCCACGGCATCCTGGCCGTACATGCGTACGAAAGCATCGTAGTACTGAGCCGGGTCGCGCTCAGGCTCCAGTGCCAGTTGCAGTAATGTTTGCAGGCAACGGTAATAATTACGGCGTTCCGGTGCAAAGACGGATTGGTTGAAATCCAGTGACCATTCAGCCCAGCTCAACGCTTGCTCCAGATCGCCACCAGCCAATGCCAGCATGGATTTCAGTTCGCCAATGCGTAACGTAAACCATCCGTTATCTTTACCGGTGGCGATACCCAGCAGCTCGCGGACACGCGTAAAATCATCCAGACCCTCATCATCCAACTGTTGCAGCAACGCCAGATAATCCGCCTTTTCCCATTGGCTGTCCGGTAAGGACAGCAGCGTTTCGCGCAGATGTGCTCCCATGCTGTTGTTCGCCAGTAACAGGTCTTCTGCCGGATAGATGTCCGACATGCCTGGCACCAGAATGCGGCAGGCGTATACCGACAGATGCTCGTAATCCGCGATATACACTTCTTTATCTTCTTTATTGAAGATGGCCATCAGTGTTGCGAATTCCTGCTCCGTGGTACCGCTGAAATCCCAGTCGACGAAGGTATAATCTGGCTGTGTTTTAAACAGATCCCAGGAAATCAAGCCGCTGGAGTCGATAAAATGGGTTTCCAGATTGGTGTGTTCGGCCACTTCTTCATTGTCGAACGTCGGCGGTGTGAACACGTCCAGATCTTTCAGTCCCCGGCCCTGAAGCAATTCGGTGACGGTACGCTCCAACGCTACACCGAAATCCGGGTGTGCGCCAAACGATGCAAAACAGGTACCATTGGCCGGGTTGAACAGTACGACGCAGATCACCGGATACTGGCCGCCCAGCGATGCGTCATAGGCGAAGATCGGGAAGCCTTCCTGTTCCAGCGTGGCGATGGCTTCCACCACACCGGGATAGCGTGACAGAACCTCCGCCGGAATTGCTGGCAGGCTGATGGCTTCGGCGATAATCCGGTTCTTCACATAGCGTTCAAATACTTCCGACAGCCCTTGCACGCGGGCTTCATTGCGGGTATTCCCCGCAGACATGCCGTTAGACACGTACAAATTTCCGATGATATTCATCGGAATATAGATCGTTTGCTGATCAGACTGGCGGGTAAACGGCAACGCGCAGATGCCCCGGCTGTGATTGCCGGACTGCAGATCGACGAGATCACTGGCGACAAGCTGTTGGTCCGGGTCATAGAAGGCGTGCAGACGGGCGTCAAGAATGCCTTCCGGCAGGCTGTCGTCCTCAGGAAGCGGGAACCACTTCTCATCAGGATAATGAACGAATTCGCCTTCGGCAATCTGCCGACCCAGATAGAAATCGGCGAAAAAATAGTTGGTGGACAGACGTTCGAAGTATTCACCCAACGCGGAAGCCAGCGCCGCTTTTCGGGTCGCGCCTTTACCATTGGTGAAACACAGCGCACAGTCGCGGTCGCGGATATGTACCGACCAGACATTGGGCACCGGGTTCAGCCAGGATGCTTCTTCGATGTTGAACCCCAGGTCGAGGAGCTGTTGTTGAAAACGGGCGATGGAATCTTCCAGGGCGGCGTCTTTGCCTGGGATAAACGTTTGGGTCATGGTTCGAACCTGAATATGTTATGAGGAGGCTGCATCATACGTGGTTTTGTGTATCGACTCTATCCCGCATGTTGCATATTGCGCGGCGCCTCCAGACCATGTTGTAACCGATATGTTGACAGACACAATAACAGGCGGACGAGTGCGCAACTTTTCAGGCGGCAGGGTAATAAGCGTTGCAGGTATGAAAGACGAGTGATAAAACCGATAGCAGGGTAAACTGATGCGACACAGACAGGTCGCTATTGAATATGTGGTGAGGGGAAATGACTCAGGTTTTTAATTTTAGTGCGGGTCCGGCCATGTTACCGGTGGAAGTGTTGCGTCGTGCGGAACAAGAACTTTGTAACTGGCATGGACTAGGCACATCGGTGATGGAAATCAGCCACCGTAGCAAAGAGTTCATGCAGGTAGCCGGCGAGTCTGAGCAGGATTTGCGTGATTTATTAAAAATCCCCTCAAATTACAAAGTGTTATTCTGTCATGGCGGCGCCCGCGCGCAGTTTGCTGCGGTTCCGCTTAATTTGCTGGGTGAAAGCACTACGGCAGATTATATTGATGGCGGTTATTGGGCGCATAGCGCAGTGAAGGAAGCTGAGAAATATCTCACGCCTAATGTGATTGACGTGAAAACCCGTATTGATGGCCTGCGCGGCATTAAACCGATGCGTGAGTGGGCGTTGTCGGATGATGCGGCGTATGTGCATTACTGCCCGAACGAAACGATAGATGGACTGGCGATCGAAGAAGAGCCTGACTTTGGCGACAAAATCGTCGTGGCGGATTATTCCTCCAGTATCTTGTCTCGTCCACTGGATGTCAGCCGTTATGGCGTGATCTATGCCGGTGCGCAGAAAAACGTGGGGCCTGCCGGCCTGACGCTGGTCATTGTGCGCGATGATCTGCTTGGCAAAGCGCGTCGCGAACTGCCGTCTATTTTGGATTATAAGATTCTGTTTGAGAACGACTCTATGTTTAACACACCTCCGACATTTGCCTGGTATCTGTCTGGTTTGGTGTTCAAGTGGTTGAAAGAACAGGGCGGCTTGCTGGAGATGGAAAAACGCAATCAGGCTAAAGCTGATCTGCTGTATGCCGCTATTGACGGCAGCGATTTTTATCGCAATGACGTTGTGCCCGCCAGCCGTTCCCGCATGAATGTGCCGTTCCAGTTAGCGGATGCCGCGCTGGATCCGCTCTTCCTGCAGGACGCGCAGGCTGCCGGGTTGCATGCGTTGAAAGGGCACCGTGTTGTCGGCGGTATGCGCGCGTCCATCTACAATGCCATGCCGCTGGATGGCGTAAAAGCGCTGACGGAGTTTATGGCCGATTTCGAACGTCGTCACGGCTGATAACTTGATAAATATAGCGCGATAACGTGCTGTTGCTGATTTTTAACCCCGGTTATCTGGCCGGGGTTTTTATGTAAACTTTTGGAGAACATGTTTCACATGCAGGAATCCCTGACCCTACAACCGATCTCATTAATTAACGGTACGATCAATCTGCCTGGTTCCAAAAGCGTTTCGAATCGCGCTTTGCTGTTGGCTGCGTTGGCTAAAGGCACTACGCACCTGACTAATTTGCTGGATAGCGATGATATTCGCCACATGCTCAATGCGCTGAGTGCGTTAGGTGTGGAATATCGCCTGTCTGCCAATCGTACCGAGTGCGAAATTGTTGGTTTAGGTGCTCCATTAACCGCATCTGCTCCGCTGGAGCTGTTTCTGGGGAATGCCGGGACGGCCATGCGCCCGTTGGCCGCGGCGTTATGCCTGACAGATGGCGATATCGTATTGACCGGTGAGCCGCGCATGAAAGAACGCCCGATCGGCCATCTGGTGGATGCATTGCGTCAGGGAGGCGCTCGTATCGACTATCTGGAACAGGAAAACTACCCGCCGCTGCGCTTATCAGGCGGTTTTCAGGGCGGAGAGATCAGTGTCGACGGTTCGGTATCAAGTCAGTTCCTTACCGCATTGTTAATGGCGGCGCCGTTGGCGGTACAGGATACGCGTATCAGCATCAAGGGCGAGCTGGTTTCCAAGCCCTACATCGATATTACCCTGCATATGATGGAGGCCTTTGGCATCACGGTGCTCAATGATGATTACCAGACCTTTGTGGTTGCAGGTAATCAGCAGTACCAGTCACCAGGGCATTATCTGGTGGAAGGCGATGCGTCGTCCGCCTCCTACTTTTTGGCGGCCGCCGCTATCCGGGGAGGGACGGTACGTGTGACCGGCGTCGGTCGTAACAGCGTACAAGGCGATATCCGTTTTGCCGATGTGTTGGAGAAAATGGGAGCCCGGATTGGCTGGGGCGACGACTATATTGAATGTCAGCACGGGGAGCTTCACGCGATTGATATGGATATGAACCATATCCCCGATGCGGCGATGACCATCGCTACGGCGGCGTTATTTGCCGAAGGCGGAACGACGACGCTGCGCAATATCTACAACTGGCGTGTAAAAGAAACCGATCGTCTGGCTGCTATGGCGACGGAACTGCGTAAGGTTGGTGCTGAGGTAGAAGAAGGGCATGACTACATCCGCATTACGCCGCCGACACAACTGAAAGCGGCTGAAATCGGAACGTATAATGATCACCGCATGGCGATGTGCTTCTCCCTGGTGGCGCTGTCTGATACGCCGGTTACAATCCTCGATCCCAAATGCACCGCCAAAACATTTCCGGATTATTTCCAGCAACTGGAGCGCCTGAGTCAGCATAATTAATACTTTGCGCACAGGCTAAACGCGATAGCTCTGTGCGCAATTGTTTAGCGTTATGCTCTGGGGATGACAATATTTGCGCGATTTTCTGCAGTAATAAGCCTTTAATCTCACGCTTACTGCCTCAGCAGGGTATAATAGCCCGGTATATTGTCTGCAATGACATGCGATTTTCCGGTTTTGAAGGAGTGAGAAATGGCGGTGACTGCACCGGTAATTACGGTTGACGGGCCCGGTGGCGCAGGCAAGGGGACCTTATGCAAAGCGTTGGCGAAGGCGCTGCAGTGGAATCTGTTGGATTCTGGCGCGATTTATCGCGTACTGGCATTGGCGGCTTTGCACCATCAGGTAGATATTTCGTCTGAAGAAGCGTTGGTGCCGATAGCGTCGCATCTGGATGTGCGATTTGTGCCGGAAGACGATGGGCAACTGAAAGTGATTCTGGAGGGCGAAGATGTCAGCAATGAAATCCGAACCCAGGAAGTCGGCAATACGGCGTCTCAGGCTGCGGTATTTCCGCGCGTTCGTGAAGCGCTGTTGCGCCGTCAACGGGCGTTTCGCGATGCGCCAGGGCTGATTGCCGATGGTCGCGACATGGGAACCGTCGTATTTCCCGACGCGCCGGTGAAGATATTTCTGGATGCCAGTGCAGAAGAACGCGCTAAACGCCGCATGCTCCAGTTGCAGGCGAAAGGCTTTAATGTTAACTTTGAACGTCTTTTGTCCGAGATTAAAGAGCGTGATGATCGTGACCGTAATCGTTCGGTTGCGCCGTTGGTGCCGGCACCTGATGCACTGGTGCTTGATTCCACGCACATGTCGTTGGACGAAGTGGTCGAACGGGCGCTGGCGTATGTACGCCAGGTATTGCCTCAGTTGGCCTGATTATGCTTATGCCTTTTTACCCCGCCGCAAGGATGCCTCGGGGATGTGAAACAACCCCATCGGGCAGGATGCCAGGTGGACGTTAAATTTGAAAACCCAAAGATTATCAACATGACTGAATCTTTTGCTCAACTCTTTGAAGAATCCCTGAAAGAAATCGAAACCCGTCCGGGTTCCATCGTTCGCGGCGTTGTGGTTGCCATTGATAAGGACGTAGTCCTGGTTGATGCCGGCCTGAAATCTGAATCTGCCATTCCGGTAGAACAGTTTAAAAACGCGCAGGGTGAAATTGAAATCCAGGTTGGTGATGAAGTTGACGTAGCTCTGGATGCGGTAGAAGACGGCTTCGGTGAAACCCTGCTGTCCCGTGAAAAAGCTAAACGTCACGAAGCATGGCTGATGCTGGAAAAAGCTTACGAAGAAGCTGCCACTGTTACCGGTGTTATCAATGGTAAAGTGAAAGGCGGTTTCACCGTTGAGCTGAACGGTATTCGTGCGTTCCTGCCAGGTTCTCTGGTTGATGTTCGTCCGGTACGTGACACCCTGCATCTGGAAGGCAAAGAGCTTGAGTTCAAAGTGATCAAGCTGGACCAGAAACGTAATAACGTCGTTGTTTCCCGTCGTGCTGTTATCGAGTCTGAAAACAGTGCCGAGCGCGATCAACTGCTGGAAAACCTGCAGGAAGGCATGGAAGTCAAAGGTATCGTTAAGAACCTCACTGACTACGGTGCGTTCGTTGACCTGGGTGGCGTTGACGGTCTGCTGCACATCACCGATATGGCCTGGAAACGCGTTAAGCATCCGAGCGAAATCGTCAATGTGGGCGACGAAATCACTGTTAAAGTGCTGAAATTCGACCGCGAGCGTACTCGTGTTTCCCTGGGTCTGAAACAGCTGGGCGAAGATCCGTGGGTCGCTATTGCTAAGCGTTACCCGGAAGGCACCAAGCTGACTGGCCGTGTAACCAACTTGACTGATTACGGCTGCTTCGTAGAAATCGAAGAAGGCGTTGAAGGTCTGGTACACGTATCCGAAATGGATTGGACCAACAAGAACATCCATCCGTCCAAAGTGGTTAACGTGGGCGACGTGGTTGAAGTTATGGTTCTGGATATCGATGAAGAACGTCGTCGTATCTCCCTGGGCCTGAAGCAGTGCAAAGCCAATCCGTGGCAGCAGTTCGCTGAAACCCACAACAAGGGTGACCGTGTAGAAGGTAAGATCAAGTCTATTACTGACTTCGGTATCTTCATCGGTCTGGATGGCGGCATTGATGGTCTGGTGCACCTGTCCGACATCTCTTGGAACGTGGCTGGCGAAGAAGCCGTTCGCGAATACAAGAAAGGTGACGAAATCGCCGCTGTCGTACTGCAGGTTGACGCAGAGCGCGAGCGCATCTCTCTGGGCGTGAAACAACTGGCTGAAGACCCGTTCAACAACTACCTGTCTGTTAACAAGAAAGGTGCGATTGTTACAGGTAAAGTCACTGCAGTTGACGCTAAAGGTGCTACAGTTGAATTAGCTGATGGCGTTGAAGGTTACCTGCGTGCTTCTGAAGCTTCTCGCGACCGTATCGAAGACGCTACCCTGGTTCTGAACGTAGGTGATGAGATCGAAGCCAAATACACCGGCGTTGATCGTAAGAACCGCGTTGTTAGCCTGTCCATCCGTGCTAAGGATGAAGCTGACGAGAAAGATGCTATTGCTTCTGTTAACAACAAACAGGAAGAAAGCAATTTCTCTAACGCTATGGCGGAAGCTTTCAAAGCTGCAAAAGGCGAGTAATGACGGTGGGTTAGGCGGTGCGGCTTGCCGCCTGACCTCAAACGGTAGTAAGTTAACGTGGCATTGACTGACCACATACTTGGAGGAACCATGACCAAGTCTGAACTTATCGAAAGACTTGCTGGACAGCACTCTCATATCCCGGCCAAGGTGGTTGAGGATGCCGTGAAGGAGATGCTGGAGCAGATGGCCACAACGCTGGCCAGCGGTGATCGTATCGAAATCCGTGGGTTTGGCAGTTTTTCACTCCACTACCGTGCACCGCGTGTGGGGCGTAATCCGAAAACTGGCGAGAAAGTGGAACTGGAAGGCAAATATGTTCCTCATTTCAAACCAGGTAAAGAATTACGTGATCGCGCTAATATCTATGGCTGATTAGTCAGCTATAGCGCCTGATTTACAGATAGCACCCAACCGGGTGCTATTTTTTTGAATATAATCAGCGGTTATCGCGTTGTTCTGATGTGATATGCCCCGATATTTTCAGATGAAGGTTGATACGAGGCAGGCAGCCGAAACAGGGGCGTTATTTCATCAGCAATACATAAGCGATGACGGGCGTTATCTTGTTCTGTTTCAGAAGAGTATTAAATACGTTACCCAACCCCGTAGTACGGTATTCCTTGTCGCATTCACCACTGGCTACGGCTGCCTTACCTTTTTCACCCAAAATAAAGCTGCCGCCCCCTTCTTGTTTGATTGGGCAATGGTGCCGCGTAACAAAGTCCTCATAGAGCCATCCCTCTAGTGGCGTAACAAATTGCACCAAAATACCTGTTTTTTCTTTATACAGTAATTTTTGGGTATAGCTGTACTCAAGCGTCAGTTTGCAATCTGTATATTGCTGTGTGCAGGGTAAGGTGGTGTGGCCGTTAGCATCAAAGGTGCGGTATTCTGCTACCGGCATAGTTTGATACCAATATTTGGCATTGCGAATTGTACTCTCCGGCATTTTGATAGCCGCCGGATTGACCAGTACCAGCGAGTGATCCTGTGTATCCTCTTTCACGACTAACTCACCGTTACGGTAAAGCGTCATAATTTGTGTGTTGTCTAAACCGTTGCGCTTAAGTACGTTTTCTACCTCGGTTGAGGCGGCCTGTGACGGATGAGCGAAAAGTACCGTTGCCGTCGCCAGAATACTCGCCAGCCTAAATTCTCTGTTGTTGAATTTCATGGTTTGCCCTTATTGAACAGTGATGTAAATAGCAAAATCCCCACAGTACAGGGCGTGTTGCTATAGCTTTGCGTTGTGATGCACCAAGGTAAGGGCAGGGTAAATAAAGTAAGCTGGATGACACTCGGCCGGAATACGGATAGATACTGTTAAAGGCCGTAAGGCCGGGAGTCTGGGGGAAAAGCCCGTATATACCCATCAGACATCGAGTTGCAGGTGTGTTGGCTTCATCATCCGGCCCATCCTTGGGGCTCGTTCTTTCAGGGCCGCAGCGAGCGGCGTTCAGCACTAACATTTTGCCCTGCAACTCGAATTATTTAGGGTATAAAACAGGCTCCGGGAAGATTATTGGGTATGACGCGATTTTAAATGCTGGATGATGGTCCCTAAATCCAGCTCTTGATCCTGCAATAGCACCAGCAAGTGATAGACCAAATCAGAGGCTTCATTGGTCAATTCTTCGCGGTCGTGCACAGTAGCGGCCAGAGCGGTTTCCAATCCTTCTTCACCGACCTTCTGGGCGATACGTTTAGTACCGCTGGCGTACAACTTGGCGGTGTAGGAACTGGCCGGGTCTGCCTGCTTACGCTCTGCCAGAAGTTGCTCCAACTGATATAAGAATTGCCACTGCGTTTCTGCCGGGTGGAAACAGCTGTTGTTGCCGAGATGACAAGTCGGGCCGATTGGATTAACCAGAATCAGCAGCGTGTCGTTGTCGCAATCCGGCGTAATCGATACCACGTTGAGAAAGTGGCCGGAAGATTCGCCTTTGGTCCATAACCGTTGCTTGGTGCGGGAATAGAACGTGACCTTACCGCTCTCTTCCGTGACCTGTAACGCGTCCTGATTCATGTAGCCTAGCATCAGCACTTCGCCGGAAACCGCATGTTGCACGATAGCGGGCATCATGCCATCGGTTTTTTGCCAGTCGAGCTGGCTTCGTTGTTGTTCGGTTAACACAGCCGGATCTCCACGCCTTGTTGCTTAAGGAACTGTTTGAGTTCGCCAATATTGATAATCTGTTTATGGAATACCGATGCCGCCAGTGCGCCGTCCACACCGACATCCTGAAACGCGTCAAGGAAGTGCTGCATGGTGCCGGCCCCGCCGGAGGCAATCAGCGGAACCTGGCACACGTTGCGTACCCGTTTGAGTTGTGCCAGGTCATAACCGTTACGTACGCCGTCCTGATTCATCATGTTGAGCACGATTTCACCGGCACCGCGTTTTTGCACTTCTTGCACCCAGTCGAGCGTTTCCCACTGTGTAACGCGGGTACGCTTTTCATCACCGGTGTATTGATTGACATGATAACGGCCGGTTTCGGTATCGTGCCAGGTATCGATACCAACGACGATACACTGCACGCCGTAGCGATCTGCCAGACGCGAGATCAGGTCCGGGTCTGCCAGGGCCGGCGAGTTGATGGAGATTTTATCCGCGCCGAAAGACAGGATCTGCCCAGCGTCTTCTACGCTTTTGATACCGCCGGCGACGCAGAATGGAATGTCGATCACTTCCGCCACACGGGAGACCCAGCTTTTATCGACCACCCGGCCGTCAGATGACGCGGTGATATCGTAGAACACCAACTCATCGGCGCCTTCCTGCGCGTAACGCTGAGCCAGCGGTACGATATCGCCGATGATTTCGTGATTACGGAACTGCACACCTTTCACTACCTGGCCGTCGCGAACGTCCAGACATGGGATTATCCGTTTTGCCAGCATGAAATCGCCTCCGTCACGTTGAATTTGCCTTCCAGCAAGGCCCGGCCGACAATCACGCCCTGTACGCCGCTGCTGCGCAGGGCGGCGATATCCGCCAGCGAGCCAATGCCGCCGGACGCCTGAAATGCCACCTGCGGATAGCGGGCGCTGATTTCACGGTACAGCTCGACGTTAGACCCCTGCAACGTGCCGTCGCGGGAGATATCGGTGCAGAGCACATGTTTCAGACCAAAGGGCAGGTAACGCTCTACGGTTTGCTCCAGCGTGATACCGGAGTTTTCCTGCCAACCGCTGATAGCGATGTTTTTCACCCCGTCTGCGTCAATACGTACATCCAGCGCCAACACCAGCGCATCCGCACCGTAGCGGGTGAACCATTGTTGCACTTGCTCCGGCTGTTTTACCGCGGTGGAGCCAATCACCACCCGACTGGCTCCTGCCGCCAGCAGAGCTTCGACATCCTGCTCGGTACGGATGCCGCCACCGACTTGCACGGGTACGGAAACTCCAGACAGCAGCGTTTTTAGCAATGGAATCTGGCGCGCCGTCGGATCTTTGGCACCGGTCAAATCTACCAGATGCAACACCTGCGCGCCTTGCTGTTGATAGTCTTGCAGGCGGGGTAGCGGGTCGCTGCCGTACTGGCGCTGCTGACCATAATCACCCTGATGCAAACGGACCACCTGTCCATCAATCAGGTCTAATGCGGGAATAATCATGTCCGTTTACATCTCCAGAAAGTTCTTCAGTAGCTGAGCGCCGGCGGCACCGGAGCGTTCCGGGTGGAATTGAACGCCGTAGAAGTTATCCTTCTGTACTGCCGCGGTGAAGGTGTCGCCATAATGAGATTGAGCAATGGTATTGGCGCAAACCGGCATGGCATAGCTGTGGACGAAATAAAAGTACGAGCCATCCGGGATATCACGGAACAGGCGATGACCCGCCTGCGACGTCACCTGATTCCAGCCCATATGCGGCAAAGGCAGACCGCGGTCGGCCATTTGCACGACGGGCGTGTCGATGATGCCCAGCGTGTCGATGCCGCCGTTTTCGTCGCTGCGGCTACCCAATAACTGCATCCCCAGACAGATGCCCAGCACCGGCTGGGTGCAGGCTTTAATCAGCGCAATCAATTGGCGTTCAGCCAGTTGGTCCATGGCTGCTTGCGCGGTGCCGACGCCCGGCAGAAACAGTTTATCGGCGCGTAATACCACCTCCGGTTCGCGACTGACCTGCGGCTCATAACCCAGACGCCTGACGGCATACATCACGGACGACAGATTGGCGCAGCCGGTATCCAGAATCACCACGTTCATCACAGCACTCCTTTGGAGCTGGGCAGCGTGTCGCCTTCCACCCGAATCGCCTGGCGCAGTGCACGGCCAAATACCTTGAACAGGCTTTCGACGCGGTGGTGATCGTTACGGCCTTTGGTTTTCAGGTGCAGGGTGCAGCCCATGGCGTAAGAGAGCGAGCGGAAAAAGTGCTCGACCATTTCGGTGCTGAGATCGCCGACACGTTGATAGTTAAACTCAGCCTTGTATTCCAGATGCGGACGACCGGAAATATCGAGTGCGCAACGTGCCAGGCATTCATCCATCGGCAATACAAAACCGAAACGGCCAATTCCCCGCTTATCACCCAACGCCTTGTTCAGCGCCTCACCCAGCGCCAGCCCGGTATCTTCCACCGTGTGGTGATCGTCGATATACAAGTCGCCTTTTACGTCGATATTCAGACGAAAACCGCCGTGGGTGGCAATCTGGTCCAGCATGTGGTCGAAAAAGCCGACACCGGTATGGATCTTGCTGCCGCCTTCGCGATCCAGCCAGACGTTGACGTCGATAGCGGTTTCACGCGTGACGCGGTTAACATGTGCGTGGCGGTCGCGCTTCGTCAATTGTGCGGTGATCGCCTGCCAGTTCAGGCCGTCACGCTGATAGCGCAGTCCCGTGATCCCCATGTTTTGCGCCAGTTGAACATCCGTCTCGCGGTCGCCAATCACAAAACTGTTGGCGCTATCCATCACGTTGTCTTTCAGGAAGGCATCCACCAGTGCGGTTTTGGGTTTGCGGCAATCACAGTTATCGCCAGGGAAGTGTGGGCAAATCAATACCCGTTCAAAACGAATCCCTTGCGAAGTAAAAATCTGCATCATCAGGTTGTGCGGCGGGTCGAAATCTTCCTGTGGGAAGCTGCTGGTGCCTAACCCATCCTGATTGGTGATCATCACCAGTTTGAAACCGGCCTTTTGCAGGGTAAGCAGCGACGGAATGACATCCGGCTCCAGTGCCAGCTTATCCAGCCGATCAACCTGATAGTCTTCGGGCGGTTCGGCAATCAGCGTGCCGTCACGGTCGATGAAAAGATACTTTAATCCCACGGTGATTCCTCAAGTTATGCTGTTTTGCCTGACAATGCCTGCAATGCGCTGATGACACGTTCGCATTCGTAGCGGGTGCCGATAGTAATACGCAGACATCCCCCCAGCCCCGGCTGTTTATTCTGATCGCGTAAGATAATGCCCTGATCCCATAAGGATTTGAAGACTGCGGGTGAATCAGCGAAACGCACCAGCAGGTAGTTGCTTTCACTGGCGTACACCGTTTCCACGTTCGGCAGCGTTTTTAACGAGTCGCTTAGCCAGCGGCGATTTTCGCTGAGTTCGGCCACATTGCGTCGCATGGTAGCGATACCGTCTTCACTGAGCGCCTGGGCGGCGATATCCGCCACCGGCAGCGCCAACGGGTAGGGGGCGATCACTTTCAGCAGCAGTTGGATCACGTCTGTGCTGGCGAGAGTGAATCCGCAGCGCAGCCCGGCCAAGGCAAAGGCTTTAGACAGGGTACGCAGTACGACCTGATGCGGATATTGCGCCAGCCAGCCGACCGTGGTCGCCTGTGGACAAAACTCAATATAGGCTTCGTCGATAGCGACGATAGCGCGACCGCGCGCCAGCTCCAGCAGACGGCGCAAATGCTCTGGGTTGATCAGGTTGCCGGTGGGGTTGTTGGGCGAGCAAACGTAAATCACCTTGACGTTGTCCAGTGCACCTTCGATAGCCGCCAGATCCAGTTGCCAGTCGGCGGTTGCCGGCACCACACGGCGCTCTACGCCGAACGTTTCGGCGCTGACGGCGTACATGCCGTAAGTCGGCGGACAGAACAAAATGGCATCTTTACCCGGTTCGCAAAATGCGCGGATTAACAACTCAATGCCTTCGTCTGCACCGCGACTCACCAGTACCTGCTCCGGTGTGACGCCGGCGTAAGCGGCATAACGTTCAATAACCTGCGCAGGCTGGCATTCCGGATAACGGTTAAGCGTCTGCAAGGTCAGTTGGTACTGCGGTGCCTGCGGGTATTCGTTGGCATTTAACCACACGTCGCCTTTTCCCCCCAGGCGGCGAGCGGACTGATACGGGGTCAGACGGCGGACATTGTCGCGAGCCAGATTTTCAATACTCATGCTTGCTCCTTGAGGGCGTTGACGCGCAGGGTGACGGCGTTTTTGTGGGCGGTCAATTGCTCGGCCTGCGCCATGATCTCAATCGTTGACGCCAGTCCCAGCAAACCTTGCGGCGACAGCTGTTGTACCGTCATGCGTTTCTGGAAATCCGCCAGCCCCAAACTGGAATAGGTGGCGGTGTAACCGTAAGTCGGCAACACATGATTGGTGCCGGAGGCATAATCGCCGGCGGATTCCGGTGACCAGTCACCCAAAAACACCGAACCGGCGCTGGTGATGCGGTCAACCAACGCTTCGGCGTTACGCGTCTGAATAATCAGGTGCTCCGGGCCGTACTGATTGCTGATGTCGATGCACTGGTCCAGATCGCGCGCGACGATCACCCGGCTGCTGGCCAGCGCCTGACGAGCGATATCCGCACGGGATAACGTAGTCAACTGACGTTCCACCGCAGCGATCACGGCTTGTGCCATGTCGGCATCCGGCGTCAGCAGGATAACCTGCGAATCCGGGCCGTGCTCAGCCTGGGACAGCAGGTCGGAAGCGACGAAATCCGGCGTGGCGCCGCTGTCGGCAATCACCAACACTTCGGACGGCCCGGCCGGCATGTCGATAGCCGCCCCGTCGAGTAACTGACTAACCTGGCGTTTGGCTTCGGTAACATAAGCATTGCCGGGGCCGAAAATTTTATCGACTTTCGGCACGCTATCGGTGCCGAAAGCCATTGCTGCGATCGCTTGTGCGCCACCCAGTTGGAACACTTCCTGCACACCACACAGTTTTGCCGCGTACAAAATCTCGGCGGCGATCGGCGGCGGTGAACACAGAATCACGCGCTGGCATCCGGCAATTCGCGCCGGGGTCGCCAGCATCAACACGGTGGAGAGCAACGGGGCGGAACCGCCCGGAATATATAACCCCACGTTGGCGATCGGCCGGGTTACCTGCTGGCAACGCACACCCGGCTGGGTTTCTACGCTGATCGGCGGGAGTTTTTGCGCGTTATGAAAGGTTTCGATGTTGCGCACGGCGGTCGCCATCGCCTGTTTGATATCGTCATCCAGCCGTGCAACGGCGGCGTCAATCGCTTCGGCAGATACGCGCAGGTTGTCGACTTGCACCTTGTCAAAGCGGGCGCTGTACTTACGTAGCGCGGTATCGCCGTCGTCACGCACCTTTGCCAGAATTTCGCTCACGATGGTACTGATACGATCGGAAGCGGAAATAGCCGGGCGAGTCAGTAACCGGCGTTGTTCCTCTTCAGTGCAGGTCTGCCAGTTAATCAGGGTGTTGAAGCGGTTGCTCATGGCATTACTCCATCATCTTCTCAATCGGCAGTACCAGAATAGAGCTGGCGCCCAGTACTTTCAGTTTTTCCATGGTTTCCCAGAACAGGGTTTCGCTGCTGACCATGTGCATAGCGACGCGGTTTTGATCGCCCGCCAGCGGCAGAATGGTTGGGCGTTCGGCACCCGGTAATAGTGCGATGATCTCATCCAGGCGCTCGCTGGGTGCGTGCAGCATGATGTATTTGGATTCGCGCGCCTGGATCACACCCTGCATACGGGTCAACAGTTTGTCGATCAACTGCTGTTTATCGGCGGGCATCTCACCGTCACGTTGGATAAGACAAGCTTTAGAGCGGTAAATCACTTCGACTTCGCGCAGGCCATTGGCTTCCAGCGTCGCACCGGTGGACACCAGATCGCAGATAGCGTCGGCCAGACCGGCGCGCGGCGCGACTTCGACCGAACCGTTGAGCAGACAGGATTTAAAATTGACGCCCTGCTTATCAAGATACTGCTTGAGCAGGTGCGGATAGGAGGTGGCGATGCGTTTATTGTGCAGACATTGCGGGCCGGTGTACTCCTCATCCAGCGGCATCGCCAGCGACAGGCGGCAACCGCCGAAATCCAGACGGCGCAGCGTGAAGTAGCGAGGGTCTTCTCCCTGTGCGCGGCGATTGAGCAACTCTTCTTCCAGCACGTTTTCGCCGATAATCCCCAAATCAACCACACCATCCATCACCAGCCCGGGAATATCGTCATCGCGTACGCGCAGAATATCGATAGGCATGTTTTCGGCAAACGCGATCAGGCGTTGCTGGTGCAGGTTGATTTTAATGCCGCAACGGGCCAGTAATTCTCGGGAATCATCGCTCAGGCGGCCTGATTTCTGCATCGCGATACGTAAACGTGTTTTATCCAGCATGTGAACCTCAATTTATCCTGTCTGTGATGCCTGTTAAGCAGGCTTTTTTAAAAAATTCCGGCCAAAAAAAAGCCCCCGGAATCGATCTTCCGGGGGCTTTTTACGCGTTTACCGCCACTGGAAGATCTGAACGTCTTCCAGCACCTATCGCCTGAAAGACTAATCAGGGTGATGGTGATGATGGTGGTTGAAGTTAACGCGTAACATAAATTCGTCTCTTTTTCGTAAAAACAGAGTGATGTTGTCTGTCGGTTAACCTAAACCATGTTGATGTGATAGCGCAACATTTTTTTACCTGCAGTGTATAAATCACATTGCCGCCGGATGGATGATAAGAGTACATAATGACATGTGCAGAGTGTTTATCCGGGGAACTGAATTGCCGGAATGTCGGGAGAATGACGATGAAAAAGGTAGCGATAATTGGGCTTGGCTGGTTGGGTATGCCGCTGGCGCTGGCGTTACAGAGCCGAGGGTATCGTGTGGTGGGCAGTAAAAGCACCGATGATGGCGTAACGGCGGCGCGCTTATCCGGCGTGGAATGTTATCGCCTGAATCTGACGCCGGAGCTGGAGTGCGAGCCGGATGAGCTGGATATCCTGCTGAATGTGGATGCGCTGATTATCACGTTGCCGCCAGGGCGCCTTGAGCGCGAGGGCGGCGCTTATTTGCCGGCGGTACAGCGCGTGGTCAACAGTGCGCTGGCGCATGGTATACCACGCATCTTGTATACCAATTCCATTTCGGTTTATGGCCCGGTGAGCGGTCGGGTGAAAGAAAATTATTCGCCGCAGCCGGAAACCGGCGTCGGTAAAGTCTTACTGGAACTGGAACAATGGCTGCATGCGCTGCCGCATACCGAAGTCGATATCTTACGGCTGGCCGGGCTGGTGGGAAATCATCGTCATCCAGGGCATTTTCTTGCCGGGCGTCGGGATCTGCCGGATGGCAGTCATGGTGTGAATCTGGTCCATCTGGAGGATGTGATTGAGGCTATCATGCTGTTGTTGCAGCGCCCGCACGGCGGGCATCTTTATAATTTATGTGCGCCGTTGCATCCGGCCAAACAGGATTTTTATCCGGAACAGGCGCGCCAGATGGGACTGGAGCCACCGCAATTCTTGCCTGGCGATCCGTCGCAAGCCAGGTTGATCGACGGGCAACGAATCTGCAGTGAACTGGGGTTTGAATATCACCATCCCGACCCGATGACGATGGTGTTTTAGGTTGGGCTTGTGTTGTCCACCGGTTTATCCGTTATCTCAGTTCTTAAATCCGTGGATATAAAAACGGCCCGCTAATTGCGGGCCGTTCGTCAGGATAACGTTAGGTCTTTCAAAAAGAAGCCCAGTCGTCCTGATGACCTTTGGCGTCCGGTTTCGCTAATGCTTTAGCCTTACCGGCGGCGGGCAGAGCCTGCACCGGACGACGCGGCGTGTTCAGTGATGCAACCGTGTGCGACGAGGCGGTCGGGGAGTCCGACAGCCGGAAGGTCGCCACCAGTTTCTCCAGCAACATAGCCTGTTCTTCCAGTGTATTGGCGGCAGACGATGACTGCGAAACCAGCGTGGCGTTTTGTTGGGTCGTGCTATCCAATTCGGTAATGGCACGGGAAATCTGTTCGATACCCCGGCCTTGCTCTTCCGACGCGGAGGAGATCTCACCCATGATATCGTTAACGCGGGATACCGATTTAACGATGCTATCCATGGTTTGTCCTGCTTCGGCCACCAGTGTACTCCCTGCGTTAGTGCGTTCTACCGATTCGGTGATCAAGGCTGCGATATCTTTTGCCGCCTGTGAACTGCGTTGGGAAAGGCTACGCACTTCACCAGCCACCACGGCAAACCCACGCCCTTGCTCACCGGCACGGGCGGCTTCCACCGCCGCGTTGAGCGCCAGAATATTGGTTTGGAAAGCAATGCTATTGATGACGGCGGTGATATCGGCGATTTTGCGAGAACTGGCGGCAATGTCATCCATCGTTTTCACCACGTTCTGTACCACTTCGCCGCCTTTATGTGCATTTCTCGATGCATCGGACGCAATCTGGCTGGCATGACGGGCGTTTTCGGTGTTGTTTTTCACCGTTGAGGTCAATTCTTCCATGCTGGCGGCGGTTTGCACCACTGCGGCGGATTGCTGCTCGGTGCGGGAGGCGAGATCGCTGTTGCCGGCGGCAATGTCGGCCGCCGAATGCGTGACTTGCGCTACGCTGTCGCGCACATCGGAAATCATCTGCCGTAGGCGATTGTTCATGGATGCCATCGCGGCGGTCAACTTGCCCAGTTCGTCGTGGCGGTCCACTTCGATGGTGGCAGTCAGGTCACCGCTGGCGATGCGTTCAGCCAGCATCAGATTATGCATGACCGGGCGAGTTATCTGACGAATGATGTAGACGGCGATCAAAATACCGATGATGACTGCGATGACGCCAATCAGCAACGTTACGTTGGCTGAGCCGTACGCCAGCGCGTCGTTCTTATTTTTTACCACGCTAATTAAGGATTTGATCACCGCACTACTTTTATCACCGCCGGTTTTTACCGCATTTTCTGCTTTCTTCAGCTCGCCCCAGGCGCGGATATAGTCCTGATTCAGTGAGGCGTATTGTGTGGTGTATTTCCAGAGTGTCTCTGTGAGTTTCTGGCTGTCGCCGGAGAGTATGGGTTGTAGGTCCTGATAAATCTTTTGGGCTTCGGCATAACGGCCATTAAACGCTTTGACGGCATCATCGGTACCTGCAAGCTGCAACTCATAAGCGAGGTTTTTCAGTGATTCCGCGGCGTATGCCAATTCTTCTATACGGTGGAGTAACGCGTAGTCTAGTTGCTGGGTTTGCAGGCCGTCACGGAAGGTTTTGACGGCATTTTGCGTATTTAACGCGGCGATTTGTTTTCTCAGTGCGACAACTTGTTGCGTGGATGCCGACATATCGGCGACTGACTTCTGGAAATCCACCATGATCTTATCCAGATCATTGATATAACCCAATTCATCGCTATGCCAGGACAAGGTATGAGCGCTTTGAGTCAATTCAGACGCATGTTTGACGAAACCCGTTAATACGGTCTGAGTGCTGTCATCGGGAGTATAGAAATATTTAAGGCGATTAATTTTGGCCTGAAAAACTTCAATATTGATGTTGTAAATCAGGTTGGTTTTTTCGTAGATATCACGAATGTCACGAAAGCGCATGGCGCTGAGTGTGGACGCTATTACCACCAGAAATAACACCACGCCGAATCCCAGGTAGAGTTTATGAGAGATTTTGGTGTTTTTTATCGCGCTGCTGAACCCCATTGCCGTACTCCTTAAAAGAAATTACCCGAGTGTTTATTGGTTTGCTGCCGTGAATATTATCGAACATCAGCATTCATAGGTTGTCGGTTTCAGGCCGTAGCCAGCCAGTATGTTATCGGTGCTTGTCGGGTAGAGATTTAGTTTCGTTTGTATTATGTGATGGTTTTTGTGATGCAGGATGGTTTATTTGGCGAAATATCTAAAAAGAACTGGTGTAATTGACCAATGTCGGCGTTTTTATTCAGTGCAATGACCGAGCAGGAAAGTAGCAATGCTGATCAAAGTAGTAATACTGATCGATGATGCAAGAATATGGCCCGCAAAACGCGGGTCATACCTCGATGGGAAAACGGGATCTCGGGGGGAAGGTTAATCCAGGTGTTTTTTACGGTAGAGACGCCGGGGATGCCCAATCTTGCCGTAGCGCATTTCTACATCAAGAAACTGGTTTTCAAGTCCGTACTCCAGATAACGCCGGGCTGTGGTTTTGCTTAATCCGGTTTTTTCCACCACTTCGTCTACGGAAAACAGGGTTTCCGGTTGGCTTTGAAAGATCTGCTTAACCAGACTGAGGGTATTCTCTTCAATGCCTTTGCTGCCTGGCCCGTTAGGTACGGTAGAGGCTTGCAACTGGTAGAGTACGTCCACGTTCTGTTGATCGACGACTTTGTAAGTATGCTGCGTTTTGACAAACTGAATGAAACGTTCAAGCGATGAGCGTAAGCGGGGGTAGGAGACGGGTTTGATAATGTAATCAAACGCGCCGCATCGAATGGCTTGCGCACAGGTATTCATGTCGCTGGCGGCAGTAATGAAGATGACCGAGCAGTTAATGCTGCGCATCAGATCGCTTTCGAGCAACTGAACGCCTTCACCATCCGGCAGGTAGTTATCCAACAGCATCAGCCGGGGTTTATACTGCTGCAACATGCGTTTGGCTTCGCTCAGGGTTGACGCCGTGCCCACGACTCGTAGTGCGAAATTCTTTTCGATAAATTCCGCATGGATATTTGCCAGCTTTCTTTCATCTTCAACGATCAGCACGTCGAAGTTTTCAATCGTTCGTTCAGTCGGCATGGTGTTCGCAATCGGCATGGTACTGGTATTCCCTGTTTTTGGTTATATAGTTGTTTTTGGAATAAAGATGGAAAAAATAGCGCCGTGAGGCGAATTGTCAGACACTTCGATCACACCCTGTGCCTGACTGACATAGCTGGCCACCAGATGCAGGCCGAGCCCGTGATCGCCTTCCTGTTTACTGGTGACGCCCATCTCAAATACCCGATCCGCAATGGCGGGGTCAATCCCTGTGCCCTGATCCGCCACTTCAATGACTAATTCCTGTTCACCATCATGGATATAGACTTCAACAGGAGAGTAAGCCGGGGTACTGACCAGCGTAGCTTCTACGGCATTATCGATTAAATTCCCAATAATTGACATCAACTCTGTTTCACTCAGGGAAGCCGGGATACTGTTGAGCTGGCAACGTGGATCAAAATGCAGCTCTATGCCTTTTTCACGGGCGCTGGCGTATTTACCCAGCAACAGGCCGCAAAGCGCCGGAGAGCAGAAACGGCTGGAGATGAAGTCCAGCACGACCTGTGCGCCTTCAGACTGTGCTTCAATGTAACGAATGGCTTCATCATAGCGACGCAGATGCAGCAACCCAGCCAGCGTGGCGGTCCAGTTGAGTTGTTCGTGCCGCAAAATACGCAGACTGTTGGCGTAGCGTTTGACCTGGCTGAGTTGCATGCTCAGAGTGTGGAGATCGTTCTTGTCGCGAAAACTGATCACCCAACCCTGCAACTCATCTTCCAGCATAATGCGCACGCGGCTGGCGATAACCGTGATCTGATTGAAACGACAGATCTCATCATGGGTATCGGTTACCCAAATATCGCCATTAGAGAAGAACGGTACCGGCGCTATCACGTCATCGATCGGTTTACCGCGCAATTGGTACGAAGGCATCGCCAGGCCGAGAAGATCTTTCGCTGCGTGGTTGATCACGGCAATGTTGCGCTGTTTGTCGATAGCGATCACGCCTTCATAAATAGATTCCAGCAACGCTTTTTGTTGCCTGACCAGCAGCCGAATTTCGAGGGGTTCCAGCCCGAACATCTGTTTTTTCAGGTTACGCGAGAACCACCATGAAAAGAAGAACAGCGCAACCAGCATGGCGACGATGGCCAGGCTGACATGAGCCACTTTACTGAGTGTCAGGTTGTCGATGCGTTTTTTCAGATACCCGACAGACACGATGCCGATAACACGGTCGCCATCCATAATGGGCGCCTTGCTGCGTAGCGAGATGCCGATAGCGCCGCGCCGCAACGTAATGGTGCTTTGCCCCTCCAGTACTTCTTTATTATCGCCGCCGATCATTTCGGTGCCGAGCAGTGACGGTTCTTCAGAATGGTAAAGATGGTTGGCGTTGCGATCGCCGATGACGATGAAGCTGGCATCGCTGCGGGCCTTAATCTGATCAACCAGATTGTCGATGGTTGCTGTGTCGTTGTGTTTCACTGCCTCGACCAACGAAGGAATAATCGCGATTTCACGTGCCTGAATCTGCGCCCGGCTGCCCAGTTCATCATAAAGCTGTTGGTCTACGGCACGGTAGTAGTAAAGCCCTGCGGTGATGAGCAGCAGAGAAAAAAAGATCATCAGGTAGATGAACAGCTTGAGATGGAACGGTAGCCTGACAGTCATAATGTGCTAAATCACCGGTAAAACGAACAAACGAAGATGGCTAATTTATCATGAAAGGCGTAAAAGAAAGGGGATAAAAAATAGTCTTGTGAAGCGTTTCGCGCAAATTGTGAAAATAGTATTTTTGTTTCAGTTGTTTTAAATAAGACGTAAATTGCCTGTCACCGAGAGTGGACATTTTAATTACTTTTTTTCAACATGTTATTTTCTTATTGTAATAGTGACCATTTGCGCCATAAAAACCATAAAAACTACAGACAAAAACATCTCACCATCATTTTTTAATTATTTGATTTTAATGAATAAAATAATAAAAACCATAAAAACCATAAGCACCATTAAAACTCATTTTTTAATTTGAGGATTATCACATAATAACGGGCGCTGACCTTTTACTATGCACGGGAAAATAACAAGGGGAGAAGGTTATGAGTACCACTGATGATTCTTATATCGTTGTAAAAGATGAAGCCTCTGGGAAGGTTTCATTAAAAGAAAAATGGTGGCACGTTCTGGATAACTATAAAATTGGTGTTATTCCAGTGCCGCTGTTTATTCTGGCTGGTCTATTAATTGCGCTGGATTGTCTTGAAGGCAAACTGCCCAGCGATATCGTAGTCATGGTCGCTACGCTGGCGTTTTTTGGCTTTGCTTGCGGTGAATTCGGCAAGCGTTTGCCGTTTATCGGCAAAATGGGGGCCGCCGCGATTTGCGCCACGTTTATTCCGTCTGCGCTGGTTTATTACGGTCTGCTGCCGTCGGTTGTTGTGGATGCCACGACCAAGTTCTACAAATCCACCAATATTCTGTATCTCTATATCTGCTGCATTATTGTCGGCAGCATTATGAGCATGAATCGGCAGACGCTGATTCAGGGCTTCCTGCGCATTTTCTTCCCCATGTTGTGCGGTGAAGTCGTGGGTATGCTGGTTGGTATGGGTGTCGGCATGATGCTGGGCCTGGATCCGTTCCAGATCTTCTTCTTCCTGGTGCTGCCGATTATGGCAGGCGGTGTGGGTGAAGGGGCGATTCCTCTGTCTATCGGTTATGCCACCTTGCTGCACATGGAGCAAGGCGTCGCGCTGGGCCGCATCCTGCCGATCGTTATGCTGGGCAGCCTGACTGCCATCGTTCTGGCCGGTACGCTGAACCAACTGGGTAAACGTTATCCGCACCTGACTGGTGAAGGCGAACTGATGCCGAACAAAGCAAACGGCACCGAACAGGCTCCGGCCACACTCACCAGCACGCTGAGCGGCAAAATGGACCCGGCCAATCTGGCGGCGGGCGCTCTGCTGGCTATCCTGCTGTACATGATCGGTATGTTGGGCCATAAGCTGATTGGTCTGCCGGCACCGGTGGGTATGCTGTTTGCCGCAGTCATCGTGAAGCTGGCTAATGGCGCATCTCCGCGTCTGCTGGAAGGGTCTCAGGTCGTTTACAAATTCTTCCAGACTTCTGTGACTTACCCGATTCTGTTCGCCGTCGGCGTGGCGATTACCCCTTGGGAAGAGCTGGTACACGCTTTCACTATTACCAATCTGATGGTGATTGTGTCCACTGTTGTGGCACTGGTGACCACCGGCTTCTTTGTTGGCAAGAAAATCGGTATGCACCCGATTGATGTCGCCATCATCTCCTGCTGCCAGAGCGGGCAGGGCGGTACCGGCGACGTGGCCATTCTCACCGCCGGCAACCGTATGGTACTGATGCCTTTCGCTCAGATTGCTACCCGTATCGGTGGGGCAATCAACGTCTCCGTGGCCTTGCTGGTACTCGGCAAGTTCCTGGTGTGACGGTGTATGACAAAAAAACAAATAACGCCGCGATAGTTCGCGGCCTTATTTAAACGGGAAAGATTATGAAACTTGCAAGTTACCGCCATCACGGCAAAAACAGCTACGGGATCCACACGCCGGCAGGTCTGATTGATTTGGGCAGCCGCCTTGGCGACCGTTATCCGGACCTGAAAGCCCTGCTGGCAGGCGAGGCGCTCCACGAAGCCGCCGCCTTTCAGACCGAGACGCCTGATGTCGCCGTCGCCGACGTCACCTTCCTGCCGGTGATCGTCGCGCCGTCCAAAATCCTTTGCGTCGGCATGAACTACGCCGACAAGCGCAAAGAATTCAACGAGCAGAACCCCGCACCGACCCTATTTGTGCGTTTCGCCGACTCCCAGACCGGCCACGGCACGCAGGTGCTCAAGCCGCACTACTCCAGCGAATTCGACTATGAAGGCGAACTGGCGGTCATCATCGGCAAGAACGGTCAGAACATCAGTCGCGACGAGGCGTTGTCGTTTGTCGCTGGCTACAGCTGCTACATGGACGGCTCCGCCCGCGACTGGCAGCACAGCTGGTTTACCGCCGGCAAGAACTGGCAGAAGACCGGTGCCTTCGGCCCGTATCTCACCACCCGCGACGAGATCCCCGATCCGCACGCTCTGGCCATCCGTACCTATCTCAACGGCCGTATGGTGCAGGACGACAACACCGCCAGCATGATCCACAAGGTGGCGGACCTGATCGAGTACATCAGCACCTTTACCGCGCTGAGCGCCGGCGACGTCATCATCACCGGCTCGCCGGGCGGCGTCGGCAAGAAACGTACCCCGCCGTTGTTCATGAAGCCGGGCGACAGCATTGAAGTGGAAATCGAGAACGTGGGTCACCTGCGCAACACCATTGGTGAAGTCGCCCAGACGGTGAAAACCCCGCGCGCCGAACCCGTCGCGGCCGGGCACTGAATCGTTCCCGCCGGGATGCCGGCGGCGTCGGCCCCGGCGTGACGGGGTATAGCAACAAGCAGGATGACCGTTATGTATGCCGATGAGAGCATTACGTTTACCACACTGGATGTCCGCACCCAGCCTCCCGAGCTGGCCGACATCGCACAATTTCTTGGCGCCTGTCGGCTGGGCATGGACCGGGATCTCGAGTTCGTTGTGGTGGGACGGCATCACGGCAGACTGGTAGCCTGTGCCGGGCTGTGCGGCAATACCATCAAGTGTGTGGCGGTGGACCCTGACTACCGCGAGCTCAGTCTGGGCGTGAAGGTGGTGAACGAGGTGGTGCAACTGGCGGCCGAGCGCGGCCTGTTCCACCTGTTTCTCTACACCCGCCCCTGCAACATTGCGGCGTTCCGCGGCTGCGGTTTCCACCCGATCGCCCGTTATGACGACCAGGCGGTGCTGATGGAGAACACCCCCATCGGCATCCGGCAGTACTGCCGGTCGCTGTCGGCGCAGTCTCAGCCGGGCCGGGACATCGGCGCCATCGTGATGAACGCCAACCCGTTTACGTTGGGGCACCGCTATCTGGCCGAGCAGGCCGCCCGCGCCTGCGACTGGCTGCATATTTTCGTGGTGCGCGAGGATGTCTCTTTCTTTCCGTTCGCCGAACGGCTGGAGATGGTGCGTCAGGGCGTGGCGGATATCCCGAATCTGACGGTGCACGCCGGGTCGGCCTACCTGATTTCCAAGGCCACCTTTCCGGGGTATTTCCTGAAGGAAGAGAAGCTGATCACCCGGGCGCACGCCGCACTGGACCTGATCATCTTTCGTCAGTACATCGCCCCGGCGCTCGGCATCACCCGGCGTTTCGTCGGCACCGAGCCGTTCTGCCCGGTGACGCACCAGTACAACCAGGACATGCACCACTGGCTGGAGCAGGACGGGCGGGTAGCCGCCCCGGCGCTGGACGTGGTGGAAATCGAACGTACGCGCGAACACTCCGGCCTGGCGATTTCCGCCTCTGAAGTGCGCCGGCTGCTGAAGCAGCGCCAGTTCGACGCCATTCGCGAGATTGTCCCGGCGACGACGTATGCGCATTTACAACGCCATGGCGAACTCGCCTGCGCGTGACGCGTCTTTAATGTATCAAGCAGGTAAAACAACATGAAAATTATCAAGGAAGCCCTGGCGGGCACCTTCGAGTCCAGCGACCTGCTGGTCAGGGTGTCCCCGGCGGAAGGCCCGCTGACCGTGGTGATAAACAGCGAGGTCATCAAGCAGTTCGGCGACCAGATCACGCAGGTGGTGAACGACACCCTGCGTACGCTGGGGGTGGAAGCCGGCACCGTGGTAGTGGAAGACAAGGGCGCGCTGGACTGCGTGATCCGCGCCCGGGTGCAGAGTGCGGTGCTGCGCGCCGCCGGCGTTGACGAGATCGATTGGGAGAGACTGTGATGAGCGCTACTCAGACGAAAGCCACTCAGCCGAAAAAACTGCGCCGCAGCATGCTGTTCCTGCCGGGTGCGAATGCCGCCATGCTGTCCAACGCCTTTATCTACCGGCCCGACTCCATCATGTTCGATCTGGAGGATGCGGTATCGCTGCGCGAGAAAGATACCGCGCGTCTGCTGGTCTACCATGCGCTGCAACACCCGATGTATCAGGACATTGAAACCGTGGTGCGCATCAACCAGCTCAACACGCCGTTCGGTCTGAAGGACCTGGAAGCGGCGGTACGGGGCGGCGTGGATGTCATCCGACTGCCGAAGACCGACTCCACCGACGACGTCGATGAGCTGGAACATCACCTGGTCCGCATCGAAAAAGCGTGCGGCCGTGAAGTCGGCTCCACCCGTATCATGGCGGCCATTGAGTCCGCGGTCGGGGTGATCAACGCGGTGTCCATCGCCCGATCTTCCGAACGGATGATCGGTATCGCGCTGGCGGCGTTCGACTATGTGATGGACATGCAGACCGAGCGCGGTGACGGCACCGAGCTATTCTATGCGCGCTGTGCGGTGCTGCACGCGGCCCGCGCGGCCGGCATCGACGCCTTTGACGTGGTGTACTCCAACGTCAACGACGAGGCGGGCTTCCTGAAGGAAGTGGAGCTGATCCGCAAGCTGGGTTTCAACGGCAAATCGCTGATCAACCCGCGCCAGATAGAGCTGTTGCACAACGCCTACGCGCCGACCCAGGACGAGGTGGACTACGCCCATCTGGTGATCAAGGCGGCGGAAGACGGCGAGCGCGCCGGTCTTGGGGTCATTTCGCTGAACGGAAAAATGATCGATGGCCCGATTATCGACCACGCCCGCCGGGTGGTGGAGCGCGCGCTGGCGTCCGGCGTGCGTCAGTAGGCGCAGACCGGTTAACCGATATTTCCGCACGGGCCGGCCGGCGGCGTGATGTCGCGCCGGCGGGCCGTCGCAATGACAGGATTGGATCATGAGTAATTTTATTGAAGCACTGCAGCAGCAATATCCGGAAAAAAGCCATCTGCAGCCGTTCGTCAGCGCCAACCACTGCACACCCTGGCTGAATGACGTCACCGAAAAGCACCAGCGCAAGCTGTGCGCCGATCTGGAGGAAGCCATTCGCAAGAGCGGGCTGCAGGACGGCATGACCATTTCGTTCCACCACGCGTTCCGTGAAGGGGACAAGGTGATTAACCACGTGGTGGACACGCTGGCACGGCTGGGATTTAAAGATCTGACGCTGGCGTCCAGCTCGCTGATGACCTGCAACGCGCCGCTGATAGAACACATCCGCAATGGCGTTATCCGCCGTATCTACACCTCCGGTATGCGCGGCAAGCTGGCGGACGCCATTTCGCATGGCCTGATGAAAGAGCCGGTGCAGATTCACTCGCACGGTGGCCGGGTGCACCTGTTGCAGAGCGGCGAACTGAAGATAGACGTGGCGTTTCTCGGGGTGCCGAGCAGCGATGAATTCGGCAATGCCAACGGCACGTCGGGGAAATCCCGCTGCGGGTCGCTGGGCTACGCGATGGTGGACGCGCACTACGCGAAGACGGTGGTGCTGTTGACGGAGAGTCTGGTGCCGTTCCCGAACGTGCCAGCCAGCATCGTGCAGGACCAGGTGGACTTCGTGGTGCCGGTGGAGGAAGTGGGCGACCCGGCGAAAATCAGCGTGGGGGCGGCACGTGTGACCAGCAACCCGCGTGAGCTGTTGATAGCACGCCGGGCGGCGGACGTGATCGCGCATTCCGGGTATTTCAAACCGGGCTTTTCCATCCAGACCGGATCCGGTGCGGCATCGACCGCCTGTACCCGTTTTCTGGAAGACCGGATGCAGAAACAGGGGGTGACGGCGCGCTTCGCGCTCGGCGGCATCACCGGCAGCATCGTTGATCTGCATGAAAAAGGGTTGATCGAGAAACTGCTGGATACCCAGTGTTTTGACGCGAATGCGGCGGCCTCGCTGGCGAAAAACCCGAACCATGTGGAAATTTCCACCAACGTGTACGCCAACCCGAGCTCAAAGGCGGCGTGTTGCGACCAACTGGACGTGGTGATCCTGAGTGCGCTGGAAATCGACACCCAGTTCAACGTGAACGTGATCACCGGCTCGGACGGGGTGATGCGCGGGGCGTCGGGCGGTCACTGCGATGTGGCGACGGCGGCGAATCTGACCATCGTGGTGGCGCCGCTGATCCGCAGCCGTATCCCGACGGTGGTGCGTCAGGTGACGACCTGCGTGACGCCGGGGAGCGCCATCGACGTGCTGGTAACCGACCACGGTATCGCGGTGAATCCGTCGCGACCGGAAGTGGCGGAGCGTCTGACTCAGGCGGGCCTGAGCGTCATGTCGATCGAGGAACTGTACCAGCGGGCGATCCAACTGGTGGGCGAACCGAAGGCGATTGAATTTCACGACCGTATCGTGGGGGTGATCCGCTACCGCGACGGCAGTGTGATCGACGTGGTACGTCAGGTGAAAGAGGATAACGCGTGAGCGATATTGCGACGGATACACCGGCCGGCGTCTCACTGAATACTCTGCTAGCGGCGAAGGAACGCCGCTGTGCACGCCAGCAGCAATTGCTGGCGCAGCACCAGTCTACGCTGGTGTCGTTGACGCTGGTGACACCGGGACCGGTCAAAGATTCTCCGCTGTATCGCCGGACGATGAGGGATGCCGTGGCGGCGTTTAACGACCTGTGTCTGGCCCGCGGCTGGGATGTGCTGGAGCAGCAGTTACATTGGCTGGATACCGGTGCGGAATCATTCTGGGTCGTGACCAAGGATGCCTTGAGTGTCAAGGCGGCAGCCATTGCACTGGAGGATCAACATCCATTGGGGCGTTTATGGGATTTCGACGTGTTTTGCCCGCAGGAAGGGTCGATCAGCCGAACGTTGCTGGCGCACGAGCATCGTCGGTGTATACTTTGCGATGAATCGGCGCATGCCTGCGCGCGTTCGCGCCGTCACGCGTTACCGGACGTGATTGAAAAAGTCGAGAGTATCCTCCATGCCTGGTTTAACGCACACTGAGTCAGCGGCACCTTCTCCACTACTGACTACGCTATTTCCTGATGCCACCGGTGCGCTGGTGGCCCTGCCGAATATTCATCAATGGGTTGTCGCTGCGCTGACGGTCGAGGTGATGTTGACGCCAAAACCGGGTCTGGTGGATCGGGATAACAACGGTGCGCATCGCGATATGGATGTGCCGTTGTTTCAGGCCAGTATCGCTGCGCTGACGCCGTGGTTTGCCCGTTTTACCGAGGCCGGCGTTGCACATAGCGCGTTGCCGATAACGCAGTTATTGCCGCAAGTCCGGCCGATTGGCATTGCGGCTGAACAATCCATGTTGGCGGCGACCGGGGGCGTAAATACCCATAAAGGCGGTATTTTTGCCTTTGGACTCCTGTGCAGCGCGGCTGGCTGGCTGGCGGGGCGTCGGCAGCGGCTGACACAAGACAGCTTATGCGAATGCGTGGCGCAAATGAGCGCCGATCTGGTGCGTAATGAGCTGGAAAATAGCCAGCACACTGCGACGGCAGGAGAACATCTGTTTCGACGTCACGGCCTGACCGGTGCAAGGGGCGAAGCCGCCAGTGGCTTTGCTACCGTACGTCGGTATGCGTTGCCCGTTTACTTGAGCGCGCGTGCGCAAGGGAAAGACGAGGAATCTGCTTTGTTGCAGGCGTTGGTCGTTTTAATGGCTCACAACCCGGATACCAACGTCGTCTCTCGCGGCGGTATAGATGGGTTGACGTTCGTGCAGACGTATGCACGAACATTACTTTCCGACGGGGTGACCCATCAGGGATTACAGGAGATGAACCGTGCGTTGGTGGCGCGCAACGTCAGCCCCGGCGGTAGCGCTGACTTACTGGCGTTAACCTGGTTACTTTCACACTATCCTGCCGTCTGAACCTCGTCTATTATTGGCTGACAGCCCCCTCGCTATTTTTTCATGAGTACTTGCCTCGCGCCGGTGGGGCTTGCTGTATGTCGGCGGTGCCGAATGTACAACGTATGAGCTAATGAATTGATAAAACACTAAAGTTGGCGACATCACTGTCGATATTAGTGCCATGTCGTATCCAGAGGGTTCTGGGACACTGAATAACGGATTAACCATTCAATTGACGGTGGGGATGGATGTAGTGGATGACAATATGAAAGAGCAGTACGCCAGGCGGAACAAAATGGCGATTTGCGCCACCTTGCGCGGACTGCAAAAACAAGACGCCGCAGTGATGGTGTATCACACGCACGGTCAGTTCATCAGTAAGATCCTTGAGGTTGATTCGGACGAGGGCGAGTTCCTGTTTGACCTTGGGGCACTGGAGCGGGAGAACAGTCGTGCGTTGTTTGCCGGCGAGCTTGCGTTTGCGGCGGAAACGGCTGGTGCGAAGGTTGAATTCCGGTCCACGATTATCCGCATGGTCGAACATGACGATTTACCGGCATTTTGTGCGGCTGTACCCGACGTGCTTTACTATATTCAGCGTCGTAATTTTTTCCGTATTAACTCTCCTGCCTGGCCCCCGATGATCTGCCGGGGCGAGTTGCCTGATAACACCTATTTTGAATTTAACCTGAAGGATTTATCGCTGGGCGGCTTATGCATGTATACCGACGATCAATCCAGGGTTGGTCTTTTTGAGCCGGGGATGACGCTGAAAAATGTCGATGTTGATCTTGCCAGCTATGGGCAGTTCTGCCTGGATTTAGAGTTCGTTACTCATGCCACCACAAAAGTCGTGGACAGCAAAGGTCGGGTAAAACAGATCGAACGCTTGAGCTTTAAATTTCCGCAGTTGAATGCTGCGCAGGAGCGTGGGCTACAGCAGGTGATTACCGAACTGGAATTAGACCAGAACGAAAAGCGCAAACGCCTGCGTTGAATCGATTGATTGACCCCAGGCCGGCAGCAGTCGTGCAAGTCGTACGCGATCGGCTTCACAGGTCTTGTCTCTGATTGCGGGCTGGGGCAAAATACGCGCCCTGAAAAACCGACGCACAGTTACCGCGTCGGTTATTTTTTTGTATTTCATCAAGAGGCCGGCGCTGTTTATGGCTCCGGATAGATATCAGTCAATACGCATGCCGCGGGCTGCGCAGAGTGAATAGAGAGAGACAATGGGGCAATCAGTTGTTTTGGAGCCGGTGCCCGCCGGCTGGCGCTGTCAATCCAGCGGCACAGATGCCGCTTCGGCAGGCTTTGTAATGAGCGGCACGTCGGCTGCTCGCCACGCTTACCTCGGTTACAGCGACATTGTGCGCTTGTCCACATCCCGTTACTTGAAACACCAACCGATGACGTTGTCGTCGGCGGTGCATTCATGGTTGATGGCGACTGTCGATAAAGGAGGTTTGCGTCATGACAACTGATTCCACGGTGACCACATCACGTGTGCAACTGCGTAAGACCCTGACGTTGGTCCCGGTAGTGATGATGGGGCTGGCGTATATGCAACCGATGACGCTGTTCGATACATTCGGCATCGTTTCCGGGCTGACGGATGGGCATGTCGCCACGGCTTATGCGTTTGCATTGATCGCCATTCTGTTTACTGCACTCAGCTATGGTAAGTTGGTGCGCCGCTTCCCGTCCGCCGGGTCAGCTTATACCTATGCCCAGAAAGCCATCAGCCCGACAGTCGGTTTCATGGTGGGCTGGTCATCGTTGCTGGACTACCTGTTTATGCCGATGATCAATATCCTGCTGGCGAAAATCTATTTTGAAACGTTGATCCCCGGTATTCCATCATGGATCTTTGTGGTTCTGCTGGTGGGATTCATGACGTTATCGAATTTGCGCGGTATCAGAACCGTCGCTAATTTCAACAGCCTGATCGTGGTGTTGCAGGTTGCCGTGATGGTGGTGATTACCGGCATGGTGATTTACGGTGTGTCTCACGATGAAGGTGCCGGTACGTTGGCGAGTAGCCGCCCATTCTGGTCTGATAATGCGCAAGTGGTGCCGATGATTACCGGCGCGACGATTTTGTGCTTTTCATTCCTGGGATTCGATGGCATCAGTTCGTTGTCTGAAGAAACCAAAGACGCCGGCCGTGTGATTCCGAAAGCGATTTTCCTGACAGCACTGCTCGGTGGCGTGATTTTCGTGGTGGTGTCTTACTTCCTGCAACTTTATTTTCCAGATATCTCGCGTTTTCAACACCCGGATGCGTCACAGCCTGAAATCATGCTGTACGTGGCCGGTAAAGCGTTTCAGTTCGGCATTCTGATTTTCTCCTGTGTGACTGTGCTGGCTTCCGGCATGGCTGCGCATGCCGGCGTATCCCGCCTGATGTACGTGATGGGCCGAGACGGGGTATTCCCGGAGCGTTTCTTCGGCTATGTACATCCGCGCTGGCGGACACCGGCGTTGAACGTATTGCTGGTTGGCGTGATTGCGCTCTCTGCCGTGTCGTTCGATCTGGTAACGGCAACCGCGCTAATCAACTTCGGTGCGCTGGTCGCGTTCACGTTTGTGAATCTGTCGGTGATTTCTCAGTTCTATATTCGTGAGCGCCGCAACAAGACGCTGAAAGACACGGTGAATTATCTGATTCTGCCGGTGATGGGCGCACTGACCGTTGGCGCGCTGTGGTTAAATCTGGAAAAAACGTCCATGACGTTGGGGCTGGTGTGGGCGGCGATTGGTTTGCTCTATCTGGCTATTGTGACGCGTCGTTTCAGGCAACCCGTGCCTCAGTACAACGAAGATCTGGCGTAACTAACCGGACGATATACCGCGATAAACGTAACGTTATTGACAGGCTCCCATGATTCCATGAGAGCCTGTTTTTTTGCACCCCTCGAACGGTTTATCGATCCGGGAGTTGCCTACCCGATAGCAACGCGCCGCCACGCAGGTGGGAATATCAAGTCAGCAGTTGCTGAGCATAGGCAAACAGCGCTTTCAGCAACGCCGTTTTCTTTTCGTCACCATCGTGAAGCTGATAAAGCTGATTCAAGGTATCAAAGTAATCTTGTACCCGCTCAGTGGTAAACACCGCCCGACGATGTGCCAGCCAGCGTTGCTGCTCTTGTTCATCCAGAGTGCCAGGGAAATTGCGAGCGCGATAGCGAAACAGTAATTCCTCCACCCGGCGGTCGACAAACTGAAGATTCAGCGCAGGAAGGTGCTGAGCATCGGTTTTACGGATAATCGCCATTGCGGCGCGGTCGGCGTCACTGAAAAAACCATCATACAATTGCAGGTCGACATCTTTCGCCGCCTCAAACGGCGGAGCATCGGCAAACAGCGCCACCACTTTCTCTCTTACGCTGCTATTTTGACGCAATAATTGCAGATTGTTCAGACAATGTTGGCGGTCGATCCCCAGTCGTTCCGCATCTTCCGGACGCAGCGTACTGGCCGGCGCCAGCACCGGGCATTTATTGATATGTACCAGTTTGATAGGCACTGGGGATTCATCTTCCGCCAACAAATCACGGCGAGTGTACAGCCGTGTGCGCAGTTCATCTGCATCCAGCGACAGTAATGGCTGAATATCCCCCGCCAGATCGCAGACAATGACGGCGTTACGGTTATCCGGGTGCCAGGCCAGCGGAACAATCCAACTGGTATTGCCACGGGCTGCGCCAAACATACCGGAAACATGCACCAGCGGCTTCATTTGCGGGATATCGATTAACGCGCTGACTTTGTTTTTGTTGCGCAACCCGTAGAGATAATCGAACAATTTGGGTTGCGCCTGTTTAAGCAGACGCGCCATCGCAATAGTGGCATAGACATCAGACATGGCATCGTGTGCCTGAGTATGTTCAACGCCGTTGGCGCGCGTCAGATGTTCGAGCCTGAAGCTTGGGAAACCATCGTCGTTTTCAGGCCATACAATGCCGTCGGGGCGCAAGGCATAGCACGCCCGCAACATATCCAGTAAATCCCAGCGTGAGTTACCGTTTTGCCAACTGTAGGCATAAGGGTCGATGAAGTTGCGGTAAAACAGATTACGGCTAACTTCATCGTCAAAACGAATATTGTTGTAGCCCATGATACAGGTGCCCGGCACACTGAATGCTTCATGGATATGGCGGGCGAATTCCGTTTCGCGCATCCCCCGGCTTTGTGCGATTTGTGGCGTAATGCCGGTAATCATCACCGCTTCCGGATCGGGCAAATAATCGTCGGCTGGCTGACAGTAGATAACGACCGGCTCGCCAATCACGTTAAAATTCAAATCAGTGCGGACACCGGCGAACTGCGCCGGACGGTCTTTGGCCGGGTGCTTGCCAAAAGTTTCATAATCATGGACGAAAAAAGTGGGTTCGGTGTGTTGATTTTGCACGGTTTCTCTCTGTTCAGCCTGACGACGGCAAGTACTGGATATCACTCATACTGTCGTGACGCATGGTTGTCACCGTCAGTGTTAACGGGCATCAGCGCTATGCGGAACGTCTCGCCAGTCTAAAGGCAACTTATCAGTCTTTCAGTAAAAAGGGTGACGGACAACACAAGGCCGTCATGGTAAACCATCCTGCCGTCTGACTAAAGTCGACATCGTTGATGTCATGTGCGTGTTGAATCGAGTCAGGTGCAATCAGCGCAAGGGAGTGATAGGGTGCACATAAAGGCAACGATTGCATCGGCGATGTGGGGAAACCACCTTGTCGACGATAGCGGCTAACCTGTATGGTTAATACAGGGCGGTTTCCGCAGGATGAATCTTAATCGTTAAGTAAGGGTAGAAAAATGGAGAAGGGTAACACTAAGCCATGTTTCCAGGATGTGCTGGAATTCGTGCGTATGTTCCGTCGTAAGAACAAACTGCAGCGTGAAATTGCAGATAACGAAAAGAAAATCCGTGATAACCAGAAGCGTGTACTGCTGCTGGATAACCTGAGCGAGTACATTAAACCGGGTATGTCGATCGAAGACATCCAGAACATTATCGCCAACATGCGTAGCGATTATGAAGACCGCGTTGATGAATACATCATCAAAAATGCGGAGCTGTCGAAAGAACGCCGTGAGCTGTCTCGCAAAATCAAAGAAATGGGTGAAATCAAACCGCCGGTGGAGGCGAAATAATTTCACTGACGTTCAGGGTCGGTTTCCGGCCCTGATGCTTTTTGGGGCGGGCTGATGATTCCAGCGGCCTACGACTGGCTCATCACGATTTCCGGCACCAGCGCCTTTTTCTGCATCATGCAGTCGCGCCAGGCGCTGCCGGTCTGGCCTTTATCCAGCGCGTCTGCGTTGATGGCGGGAATTGCCCGCACCTGCGTGTCGATGATCTTGCCGCCGCCGGCGGTGTTGATAGTCTGATTTTTGATGTAATACCTTGTCATTACGTGATATTTCCCGTCGATACCCGTCATACTTCAAGTTGCAGGTGTGTTGGCTTTATTACTCGGCCCCTCCCTGGGCCTCGCTCTTTCAGGGCTGCAGCCAGCTGCGTTCAAATCTGCTCCCGGCAGATTTGTCGCTCACCCCGGTCACTTACTTGTGTAAGCTCCCGGGGATTCGCTGCGTCGCCGCCTTCCTGCAACTCGAATTATTTTGGGTCGAGATGCTTTACCTGCCTCAGCAAATCGGTCGTGCACTCGTTGGCGGCGCGCGCCACATGCAGGAAGGCGGTATCGGTCGGTTCGTTGCGTGGCGACGTCGAGCAGGCTGACAACGCCAATACGCTGATGATGATAATCACGTTGTTATCTGTCATGTGCCAATATTCCCTTTCGCTTTTTGCCAATAGTCAGCGGCATACCTCTTTTGCATCACGATGAAGTTTTGTTTTTGCATCACGATGAAGTTTTTGCATAACGATGAAGCATCACTGTCAGGCATGACCTGCGACATACCATTCAACGAACCGCTTCTGATTGTCAAGGCAAGAGCCGGTGGGTTTTTACCGCTTTCATACCACCTCGCATCATTGTTGCAAGCGACTGCAACCGTTGCGGTTGTTTGCGTAGCGGGTTCAGGAGCGCGAATTCCTGCCTATCGACCGGGACTGTACGCTGGCACACTGCGCCCAGATTGAACGACTGCCGGAAATCCGGCGAAAACGGGTAAGGGACATACCATCAGAATTTCATTGAACCAACTGGCGATAGCGCTCATCGTCGGCCCGTTGTTGTTGCTGATATTGCCGGGTTTGCCGGAGCTGCCTGTGCTGATATGGGGCCTCCCTGCCGTGTTGCTGCTTAAGACGCGTTTTTATCCGCTCGGTCTGGTGGCGATTGGCGTGATCTGGAGTCTCTACAACGGCCGGGAAATACTCCACCAGGTGGAGCAGTTTACCCAGCGGCCGTTAACCGCAAGGGTTAGTGTCAGTAGCGTTCGCTTTGCACAAGCGGATGCCGATCAGGTGGTAGTGCGTTTATGGCAGATCAACGATCGCTGGGTATTTCCGCCGCTCTACGCCCGGCTGGATGCGTTGCCGCAGATGGCGGACTGGTGCGGCGGACAACAGTGGAACGTGAGGTTACGGTTGCGTCCGGTGCATAGCCGATTGAATGAAGGAGGTTTCGATCGCCAGCGCTGGGCACTGGCTAAAGCACAACCGCTGACCGGGCGAATATTGTCCGCAGAGAGTGTGGCGCCCGAGTGTGGATGGCGTCAGCGTCTGGTTAATCAGGCCGAACAACAAACTCTCCTGCTGCCGTGGCGCGCCATCATACTGGCGCTGGCGGTTGGGGAGATGACCCTGATTGACGATAACATTCTCGATGTACTTCGGCAGACAGGGATCATGCATCTGATGGCGATATCGGGGCTGCACATCGTACTGGCGGCATTATTTGGCTGGAGTATTGTGCGTGCGGCGCAGTATCTGCTGCCGGTTCACTGGGTAGAACACCGTGCTCCCTTATGGTGCGGCTTGTGTTGCGCCTGGGGATACGTCTGGCTGGCCGGGGGTAACCCACCGGCGGTCAGGGCTGCATTGGCGTTGTCATGCTGGACGCTACTAAGGCTGCGTGGCTTGTCGGTATCAGCGTGGCAAGTGTGGTTGTGGTGTGTGGGATTAATTCTGGTCAGCGATCCGTTGAGCGTTCTTTCAGACAGTTTCTGGCTCTCTGCGCTGGCGGTCGCCGCACTGATTTTCTGGTATCAGTGGGCACCGCTGCCACTGCATTTGCAGCACTCCTGGCGTTGGGGATGGTTGCGCGGGCTACACATGCAAATAGGCGTCACACTATTGCTGATGCCATTGCAGGTCTTGCTATTTCATGGCGTTAGCCTGAGTTCATTACCTGCCAACCTATGGGCGGTGCCGCTGGTCTCATTCATTACAACCCCGCTGATTCTACTGGCATTACCATTGATGGTGGTTCCGGGGGTAGCGCAAGTACTCTGGTGTCTGGCTGATCGTTCGCTGGCACTGGTTTTCCTGCCGTTGCAGGTCATGCCGGCGGGTTGGCTATCACTGGGGGAGCTCATAGTGCCTTACAGTGTGGCGGGGTGGCTGGCGGTGATTGTCTGGCGCTTTGCCTGGTGGCGGACGTATCCGTTCAGCCTGTTGGCGTTGATACTGATGGCGGCGTTGCGGCCAAAACCGCCGGTACCGTTGTGGCGAGTTGACATGCTGGATGTCGGGCATGGGCTGGCCGTGGTGATTGAACGACAAGGTAAAGCCTGGTTGTATGATACCGGACCCGGTTGGGATGGCGGCAACAGCGCCGAGCGTGAAATCCTGCCTTATCTTAAATGGCGAGGACTGCAGTTGGAGGGCGTGATTCTTAGCCACAGCCATCTGGATCACAGTGGTGGGCTGAAGGCGTTGCAACGCGCGCTTTCACCTGTGCCGATATACAGTCCGTTGCTTGAACCGGATCATCGACCTTGCGTACAAGGGAACCAGTGGCGCTGGCAAGGATTGACGTTCAGCGTGATTTGGCCGCCGGTGCGGGTTCGTGAAGCCGGCAATAATGATTCCTGTGTGGTGCAGGTGGATGATGGCCGCTATCGGGTATTGCTGACGGGCGATTTAGAGCGCGAAGATGAAGCTATGCTGCTACGCACTCAACGAGATAAGTTGGCGGCGGATATTCTACAAGTGCCGCATCATGGCAGCACCACATCGTCATCACCGCCGTTTTTACGTGCGGTGGATGCAGAAGCGGTGTTGTCATCCAACTCACGATACAATCCGTGGCGCTTGCCGGCAGTGAGTGTGGTACGGCGTTACCGGCAGATGGGCTATCGCTGGCACGATACCGCCGTCGGCGGGCAACTGAGTGTGCGTTTTTTCGACGAAGGCATTGAAATGTTGCGCTACCGGGGTGAAATATCACCTCGCTGGTATCATCAGTGGTTTGGCGCTAACCGGGATAATGAGTAATAATAGACGGCTATTTATCAAAGGCTCAGGTTTATTGCATGATTAATGATAAAGATCTCTCCACATGGCAGACGTTTCGTCGCCTTTGGCCGATGATCTCCCCTTATAAAACCGGGTTGGCCGTTGCGGCGGTGGCGCTGGTCGTCAACGCCGCTGGCGATACGCTGATGCTGTCCCTGCTCAAGCCGCTGCTGGATGACGGGTTCGGCAAAGCTGACCGCAGTGTACTGGTGTGGATGCCGTTGGCCATTATCGGGCTGATGATTATGCGCGGTATTTCCAGCTATGTTTCCAGTTATTGTGTGGCCTGGGTATCGGGCAAAGTGGTCATGAACATGCGTCGGCGTCTGTTCAGCCACATCATGGGAATGCCGGTTTCTTTCTTTGATCAGCAATCTACCGGTACGCTGCTGTCGCGTATTACTTATGATTCCGAGCAGGTGGCGGCTTCGTCGTCAAACGCGTTGGTGACTGTGGTGCGGGAAGGTGCCTCCATCATAGGGCTATTTGTGCTGATGTTTTGGTACAGTTGGCAGTTGTCGCTGATTCTGGTCCTGATTGCTCCTATCGTTTCTTATAGTATGCGGGTGGTGTCAAAGCGTTTTCGCAGTATCAGCAAAAATATGCAGAACACCATGGGGCAGGTGACGACCAGCGCCGAGCAGATGTTGAAAGGACACAAAGAAGTACTGATTTTTGGCGGTCAGACCGTCGAAGTAGAACGTTTCGACGCCGTCAGCAATCGCATGCGCCAGCAGGGGATGAAGATGGTATCGGCGTCCTCCATTTCTGATCCGGTAGTTCAGTTGATCGCGTCTCTGGCGCTGGCGTTCGTGTTGTACGCCGCCAGTTTTCCGTCGGTGATGGAAACCCTGACCGCCGGCACCATCACGGTGGTGTTCTCTTCCATGTTTACGCTGATGCGCCCGCTGAAATCGCTTACTAACGTTAATGCTCAGTTCCAGCGCGGTATGGCCGCTTGCCAAACCCTGTTTACCATCCTGGACATGGAGCAGGAAAAAGATACCGGCACACGTGTTCTGGCGCAGGCGAAGGGCAATATCGAGTTCCGTAATGTCAACTTCGCTTACCCGGGTAAAGAGACGCTGGCGTTGAAAAATATCAGCCTGCATATTCCACCGGGGAAAACCGTGGCGCTGGTGGGGCGCTCCGGTTCGGGCAAGTCGACTATCGCCAATCTTATTACGCGTTTTTACGATATTCAGTCCGGTGAAATTCTGTTGGACGGGCATGATCTGCGCGACTACACGCTACCGTCATTACGCAGCCAGGTGGCGTTGGTGTCTCAGAATGTTCATTTGTTCAACGATACGATTGCCAACAATATCGCGTATGCCTGCGGCGATCGCTACAGCCGTGAGGATATTGAACGTGCGGCCCAAATGGCGCATGCGATGGATTTCATCGGCAAACTGGAGCACGGTCTGGATACGGTGATCGGCGAGAACGGCGTTTTACTCTCCGGCGGTCAACGTCAGCGTATCGCTATTGCCCGAGCGCTGCTGCGAGATTGTCCGATTCTGGTCTTGGATGAAGCGACATCAGCGTTGGATACCGAATCGGAACGAGCCATTCAGGCTGCGCTGGACGAGTTGCAGAAAAACCGTACCGCATTGGTGATTGCCCACCGCCTGTCGACGATTGAGACGGCAGATGAAATTCTGGTGGTAGAAGATGGGCAAATTATCGAACGTGGCCAGCATGATGAATTGCTGGCTCGGAACGGTGCCTATGCCCAGTTACACAAACTGCAGTTTGGCGCATGATTGAACGCATCTGGTCGGGGCGTTCCCCGCTGTATCTGCTGTTGCTGCCGCTGTCGTTGCTCTATGGGCTGATTAGCCATGTTATTCGGCTTAGTTACCGCAATGGCTGGCGTAAGGTATGGCGTGCACCTGTTCCGGTCGTGGTTGTCGGAAACCTGACCGCCGGCGGTAATGGCAAAACACCGGTGGTGCTCTGGCTGGTGGAGCAACTGCAACAGCGCGGTTACCGTGTTGGCGTAGTGTCGCGTGGTTATGGCGGTAAAGCGGAACAGTACCCGCTGCGAATCACCGATGAGGTCGCGACAACGCAGGCCGGCGATGAGCCGGTGCTGATTTATCGGCGCACCGGCGCGCCTGTTGCGGTGGCGCCCAAACGACGTGAGGCGGTAGAAGCGTTGCTGGCATTCCAGCCGCTGGATGTGATCGTGACCGATGATGGTTTGCAACATTATGCGTTGGCGCGGGATATGGAACTGGTGGTGGTGGATGGCGTTCGTCGCTTCGGCAATGGTTGGTGGTTGCCGGCCGGGCCGATGCGGGAGCGGGCTTCGCGCTTGCGGTCGGTTGATGCGGTGATAGTCAATGGCGGTGAGGCTAAAGGCGGTGAGATTGCCATGCAGCTTACGGCTGGGGAGGCGGTTAATCTGCTGACTGGGGAGCGGCGGGCGGTAGCTGCGTTGCCGCCGTTGGTTGCTATGGCCGGGATCGGCCATCCGCCGCGCTTCTTTGCGACATTAAAAGCGATGGGCGGTACGTTGGTGCGCGAGGTGCCCTTTACCGATCATCAGCACTGGCGGCCGGAAGCGTTGCACTCATTGACCGCCAGCGACCAGCAACCGCTGATCATGACGGAAAAAGACGCGGTGAAATGTCGTGCTTTTGCACGCGCCAACTGGTGGTATTTGCCGGTTGACGCCGTATTATCCGCGCCGGAATCGGCATTACTGCTACAGCGTCTGACGCACCTGATAGATACGCATCGCGTATCGCGTCAGACGGAAACCGGGTGACCGGCTCTTTTTGATAATCGCTTCTTGATGGGAGGAAGCATGGATCATCGTTTGCTTGAAATCGTGGCGTGTCCGGTGTGTAACGGGCGGTTGATTTTTGACAAAGAAAAACAGGAGTTGATTTGCAAAGTCGAAGGGTTGGCTTACCCGGTGCGTGATGGCATTCCCGTCTTGTTGGAACATGAAGCTCGTACACTGGCACCGGATGAGATCGCACAATGACGTTTACTGCAATTATTCCTGCTCGCTATGCTTCGACCCGGTTACCGGGTAAGCCGCTGGCGGATATTCACGGCAAACCAATGGTGGTACACGTGATGGAGCGCGCCCGCGAATCTGGCGCTAGTCGCGTAGTCGTGGCGACCGATAACGCCGATGTCGCACGTGCCGTCGAGCAGGCAGGGGGCGAAGTTTGTTTGACCAGCCCGAACCATAATTCCGGTACCGAGCGTCTGGCAGAGGTCATCGATCGTTACGGTTTTACCGATGATGAAATCATCGTCAACGTACAAGGCGATGAGCCGTTGATTCCGCCGGTGATCATTCGCCAGGTGGCGGAGAATCTGGCTGGCAGCCGTGCCGGTATGGCGACGCTGGCAGTACCGATCACGACATGTGAGGAAGCGTTTAACCCGAATGCAGTGAAAGTGGTAACGGACGCCGAAGGTTATGCGCTTTATTTCTCTCGTGCGACCATTCCGTGGGAGCGTGACCGTTTTGCTGAATCCCGAAACAGCATTGGCGACCATTTCCTGCGGCATATCGGTATTTATGCCTACCGTGCCGGATTTATTCGGCGCTATGTCGGTTGGGCGCCCAGCCAATTAGAGAAAATCGAGATGCTGGAGCAACTGCGCGTGCTTTGGTATGGCGAGAAAATTCATGTGGCGGTAGCGAAAGAAGTCCCCAGTGTCGGGGTGGATACGCCAGAAGACCTGGCTCGCGTCAGGGCAGCGATGACAGCAAACTGACGGCGGATATTATTCATTTTCCTATGAGCGTATGTGCTGCAGGTGCATACGCTTTTTTTTATCCAGCGCATTATCGTTATTATTATAATCAACGAATCTTTAATAGCACATCGCTATTGTTATTTCACATTTTAATAAATTAATGCGTTGGAATAATAAAACCGGTGTTACAGATGCATAAATATTAATCATGACTTATTATTAGGCGGCATTTACGCCATGGCAATGAATGCATTGATTTTTTTACTTAAGGATGGAGTAACAACATGAACGTGAATAAAAAATTTTTACCCGTAATAATTGGATGTGTACTTGCTGGGACGGCAGCACAGAGTCTGGCTGCTGAATACTATCTGGCGCCGAACGGCAGCGACTCCGCCAACGGCAGCAAAAGCGCCCCCTGGAAATCCTTTGCCCGCGCGCAGCAGACGCTCTCCCCCGGTGATCGCCTGTGGGTCCGTGGCGGCACCTATTCCTTTACCGCCGGGCTAAATAGTTGTGCCAGTCAGACGGACGTCGTGAACGCGATTACGTTGAATAAGAGCGGTACTTCCGGCAATCGTATCGAGTACGTCGCTTATACCGGCGAAAAACCGGTGTTTGATTTCAGTCAGATGAAAGATGACTGCCGCGTTAAAGGATTTAACGTCGTTGCAGACTGGGTAACCGTCAGAGGGCTGGAAATCAAAGGGGTGCCGCAAAATAACAACAAGAACCATGAATCCTGGGGAGTATGGATTAAGGGCAGTAACAATCGGTTCGAGCAACTTGATATTCACCATATCATGGGCACCGGGCTGTTTTTACAGAATGGTGCCGGCAACGTTGTTCTCAACAGCGATTCACACCATAACTATGATCCGCTGACTTCCAACGGTGCCGGTCAGAGCGGCGACGGTTTTGGGGCGCATATTGCCGCCAATATGCCGGGTAACGTTTTTAGCGGTTGCCGCGCCTGGTCCAACTCGGATGACGGTTTTGACCTGATCAATGCCTATTCCTCGGTGACGATTGAGAACTCCTGGGCCTGGTCTCACGGTTATCTGCCTGGGACGACGACATCGCTGGCGGCAGGCAACGGTAATGGTTTCAAAGCCGGTGGCTACGGCGCTAAATACGTGAGCAACGCACCGAAGCATATCGTGCGCAACTCGGTGGCGTTCCTGAATAAAGCCGCGGGTTTCTATGCCAACCATCACCCCGTTGCCAATGACTTCTTTAACAATACGTCGTTCAGTAATGCCGTCAATTACAGCATGCGAGGCATCGATGCAAACGGTAATGCGGTCGCGCTGGGCACCCTGCGCAACAACATCTCTTTTGCCGCGAAGTCGCAGTCGTTGACGTATACCGATGGCGCCAACATGCGTTACAACTCCTGGAATTTCAGCAATGCGATCTCAAATGCTGAGTTCCAAAGCGTATCGACCACGGGCTGGGATGCGGCACGTCAGGCCGACGGCAGTCTGCCGGTGCTGAAACATCTGCGTCTGGCATCAGACAGTTGGATGATTGATAAAGGCGGTGACGTCAAGATCGCCTATAAAGGCGCCGCGCCGGATCTCGGGGCGTTTGAGCTGAAATAAGCGGCGAGACGGCAGGCTCTCTGAAGCAATACTCCGTGATGCGATGCCGTTAATGCTGTTACCCGTTACCTATGCCCGCTATTGCGGGCATTTTTTGTTGTCAGCTTTAAACCACCTCCTCGGGAGGTGGTGATTGTTTGTAGCCGCGAGTTTGTCTCCCCGTGCCGAATTCTGCTGGTCGTTAACCGTCTCTACCGGCGTATATCCCGTTTTCTTTGATCTGCATTGAAGAAATTGTTGTGGGCTGCTCGCATGATACGTGCAGATGCGTATCTGCAACTGCGAGATCTGTTGCCTATGGAACAATTAAAAGCTGAGTTAAGTACGGTATTGGGTGAATCGCTCAGTCGTCTTGAACGTATCAGTGAACAGCCCTATGCGCACTTGTATGCGTTGTATGATCACGCGGGCAATGCTATGCCATTGCTGGCGAAAAGTTATATTTGTCAGGGTGTTGCCAGCCAGGAAGCCTATAAGCTGAGCATGTTGTCTCGTGAAGGCGAGGTCCGGCTACCGACCGTATACGGGATGGTGATGACCCATCAGGCGCCGTATAAGGAGCTGTTGCTCATTGAGCGTTTGCGTGGCGTATCGGTAGAGGCACCGTCCCGTTCGCCTCAACGCTGGACATTGCTGATGGATCAGATTGTCGAAAGTATGCTGGCCTGGCACCGCATCGACAGTCACGGTTGCGTCGGTACGGTGGACAGCACGCAGGATAACAGTTGGCCGAACTGGTATCGTCAGCGTCTGGAGGTGCTCTGGGCTACGCTGATGAATGTCAACGCGACGCAACTGACACCGCAGGATCGCACGGTGCTGTACCGTTCCCGGCAGAGTTTGTCGGCGCTGTTTGCCGATTTCGACGACAGTTGCGTATTGGTGCACGGCAATCTGACCTTGCGCAGTATGCTGAAAGACCCCCGCAGTGACCAACTGCTGGCGATGATCAACCCCGGCATGATGTTGTGGGCGCCGCGAGAATACGAGCTGTTCCGTTTGTGCGAAGAGCCGGGTATGCCGGAACAGCTGTTTTACCATTATCTGAAACAGGCGCCGTTGGCCGAATCTTTCGTTTGCCGCCGCTGGCTGTACATCCTGTGGGCGGCGGTTTCTCGCTATATCCACACCGGACAGTTGGATCGACCGCTGTTTGATACCGCAACCCGCGAACTGCTGCCCTGGCTTGAGTAATCAGCCGTACGGGCGATCGCCGATCGTCCGTATGCCGGTATCAGGACTCCGGCGGGGTGACGCCTTTCATTTGTTGCCAAATCAAACCGAGCCCTTCATACCAGGCTCGCTCGCTGTGCGACAGATAAAGTGCGGATGGAAACACCCGTTCCCATGGATTCAGCGGCGAGGTCATCGCCAACTGATTGGCTGGAGCCGGAATCGGGTGCAGGCCGCGCGCCTGGAAAAAGCGAATCGCACGCGGCAGGTGGCTGGCCGAGGTCACCAGCAGGAACGGCTGTTTGCCGATCAGCGCTTCGGTGCCAGCGGCTTCTTCTTCGGTATCGCGGGCTTGATCCACCAGTAGGATATCCTGTGCCGGAACCCCTAAACTCTCGGCGACGCGTGCGGAGGTGCTGGCGCTGGTGACCGGATTGCCCTGCGCGGCGGCACCGGTGAAGATCAGTTTGGCACCGGGATTGGCGCGCCATAGCCTGACGCCTTCGGTAAGGCGTGCCAGACTGTTGTTGATCAAGTTAGCGCTGGGGGGCCAGTCCGGGTTGAAGGTGTAGCCGCCGCCCAGCACCACGATATAATTCACTTTTGGGAACTCCGGCGTCCAGGTTGGGTAATGGGATTCTAACGGCTGCAACAGCCGATCGGCCACCGGTTGCAGGCTCAGCAACAGCAACGCCAGCCAGCCTCCGGTCAACAGGATTCGGGCGATTTTCTGCCAACGGGAAAACCACAGCAGGGCGAGGGCGAGGCCCATGACCAGCATCAGCAACGGCAGCGGCAATAACAAACTACCGATGTATTTTTTGACGGCAAACAGCATAAAATAGCGACCCTTTTGAATGAAAAAACGCCATACGGGCGAATTTCGGGTGTTCAGAGCATTTATTCTAGGCCAGCCTGTGACAGAATGTCAGGTTCAGAGAAAAACCAGCTGTTTAGGTAGCACCGTCACCCATCATGCACAACCGTGAAATGCAGGATCGTAATTTTAACGATATCGCCGACAAATTTGCCCGCAACATTTATGGCACCACCAAGGGGCGGCTGCGTCAGGCGGTATTGTGGCAGGATTTGGAAACTCTGCTGACGCGCCTGCCGCCACGACCGCTGCGTATCCTGGATGCGGGCGGCGGCGAAGGGCCGATGTCGCGTCGGCTGGCGGCGTTGGGGCACCAGGTCTTGTTGTGCGATCTGTCCGATGAGATGATTGCACGCGCCCGTGAGGCGGCATGTGAACAGGGCGTGGCTGATAACATGCAATTTGTGCGCTGTGCGGCACAGGATATTGGCGAACATCTGTCGCAACCGGTGGACCTGGTGCTGTTTCACGCCGTACTGGAGTGGGTAGCACAGCCGCAACAGGCGTTGCAGGCGTTGAGCGATTGTCTGGCACCGGGCGGCGCGTTGTCGCTGATGTTCTACAACCATCAGGCGCTGGTGATGCGCAACATGGTGCTGGGCAATTTCGGCTATGTGGAAGCCGGTATGCCCAAACGTAAACGCCGTTCACTGTCGCCGGATCACCCGCTGGACCCTCAGCAGGTCTATCAATGGCTCACTGAGCTGGGACTAGAACCGAGCGGCAAGACCGGCATACGAGTATTTCATGACTACCTGCAAAACAAGCAACAACAGATCGACGATTTTGACCTGCTGCTGGCGCTGGAACAGCGCTATTGTCGGCAAGAGCCCTTTATCAGCCTGGGGCGCTACATTCATGTCATGGCGCACAAGCATGTTATGGCGCACAAGCATGTCATGGCGCATAAGCCCCCTATGAAGGATGCATTATGAGTGATTTTTCCCAGACCGTACCCGAACTGGTTGCCTGGGCGAGAAAGAATGACTTCGCTATTACGCTGCCCACCGAGCGTCTGGCGTTTTTGTTGGCCATCGCCACCCTGAATGGCGAACGAATGGACGGCGAAATGAGCGAAGGGGAACTGGTGGATGCCTTTCGTCACGTCAGTAAAGGTTTTGAGCAGACCAACGAAACCATTCCGGTGCGCGCCAACAATGCGATCAACGATTTGGTGCGTCAACGTCTGATCAACCGTTTTACCAGCGAGCTGGCGGACGGCAACGCAATTTACCGTTTGACGCCGCTGGGTATCGGCATCACCGATTATTACATTCGCCAGCGTGAGTTTTCCGCTCTGCGCTTGTCGATGCAGTTGTCGATCGTGGCGCAGGAATTGGGCCGTGCGGCGGAGGCGGCTGAAGAAGGGGGCGATGAGTTCCACTGGCACCGCAACGTGTTTGCGCCGCTCAAGTATTCGGTGGCGGAAATTTTCGACAGTATTGACCTGTCGCAGCGGGTGATGGATGAGCAACAGCAGGGAGTGAAAGAAAATATTGCCGGGTTGCTCAATCAGGACTGGCGTGCGGCGATCGCCAACTGTGAAAAACTGCTGACTGAAACCTCCGACACCCTGCGCGAACTACAGGATACGCTGGAAGCGGCGGGCGACAAACTGCAAACCAGCCTGCTGCGCATTCAGGATGCGACGCTCGGCCACGCTGAACTGACGTTTGTCGACAATCTGGTTTTTGACCTGCAGGGTAAGCTTGACCGCATTATCAGTTGGGGCCAGCAGAGCATCGATCTGTGGATCGGCTATGACCGCCATGTACACAAATTTATCCGTACCGCCATCGACATGGATAAAAATCGCGTGTTTGCCCAGCGTTTGCGCCAGTCGGTTCAAAGCTATTTCGAGGCGCCCTGGGCGCTGACTTACGCCAATGCCGATCGCCTGCTGGATATGCGTGATGAAGAGTTGGCGTTGCGCTCCGAGGAGGTCACCGGCGAGTTGCCGCCGGACCTGGAGTATGAAGCCTTCAGTGAAATTCGCGAGCAGATCGCCGCCATGATCGAACAGGCGCTGCAGAAATATAAACAGCAACAAATACCGCTTAATCTGGGGGATGTCGTGCGGGAATACCTGAAACAGTACCCGTGCTCGCAGCATTTCGACGTTGCCCGAATCGTGGTCGACCAGGCGGTTCGCCTGGGCGTGGCCGAAGCTGATTTTACCGGATTACCTGCGCTGTGGCAGGCAATCAATGATTACGGAGCCAAGGTGCAGGCCCATGTCATCGACAAATATTGATCAACAGGTTTCCGCGCGGCTGATGACCGCGCTTTCCAACACCTTGTTTCCGGCGCTGGACAGCCAACTGCGCTCCGGCCGTCACATCGGCGTGGAAGAGCTGGAAAATCACGTTTTCCTGATGGATTTTCAGGATGAGCTGGAGCAGTTCTACGGCCGTTACAACGTAGAATTAATTCGCGCGCCGGAAGGGTTTTTCTACCTGCGTCCGCGTTCTACCACACTGATCCCGCGTTCGGTGCTGTCCGAACTGGACATGATGGTGGGCAAAATTCTCTGTTACCTCTACCTCAGTCCCGAACGGTTGGCGCATGAAGGCATCTTCAGCCAGCAGGAGTTGTATGAGGAGCTGTTGAGTCTGGCGGATGAAAACAAGCTGCTGAAACTGGTGAACCAGCGTTCCACCGGTTCTGACCTTGACCGGCAGAAACTGCAGGAGAAAGTGCGTACTTCGCTTAACCGGTTACGTCGCCTCGGCATGATTTATTTCATGGGTGCCGACAGCAGCAAATTCCGCATTACCGAGGCGGTGTTCCGCTTTGGCGCCGATGTGCGCAGCGGCGACGACCCGCGCGAAGCGCAATTGCGGATGATTCGCGACGGCGAAGCCATGCCGATAGACGGCAGCCTGTCGCTGGACGATAGCGATGATGGCGACGGCGCCGGCGATAACGCTTCCAGTGATGATCAACGAGCTGAGGATGAACAGGAATGATTGAACGCGGTAAATTTCGCTCACTGACGCTGGTTAACTGGAACGGTTTCTTTGCCCGCACCTTTGATCTGGACGAACTGGTTACCACCCTGTCCGGGGGCAACGGCGCCGGGAAATCCACCACTATGGCGGCGTTTATCACCGCGCTGATCCCGGATTTGACATTACTGCACTTCCGTAACACCACGGAAGCCGGCGCCACCAGTGGTTCCCGCGATAAAGGGCTGCACGGTAAGCTGCGCGCCGGTGTGTGTTACTCGGTGCTGGATGTGGTCAACTCCCGTCACCAGCGTGTGCTGGTCGGGGTTCGCTTGCAGCAGGTCGCCGGGCGCGATCGCAAGGTCGACATTAAACCTTTCACTATTCAGGGATTGCCGGTCGCCGTCTCGCCGACGCAGATTCTCACCCAGACGGTGGGCGAGCGGCAGGCGCGCGTCCTGTCGTTGCAGGAAGTAAAAGACAGGCTCGACGAGTACGAAGGCGTTCAGTTCAAGCAGTTCAACTCCATTACCGATTACCATTCGTTGATGTTTGATCTGGGCGTCGTGCCCAGACGCCTGCGTTCGGCATCGGACCGCAGTAAGTTTTATCGCCTGATCGAAGCCTCGCTGTACGGCGGGATTTCCAGCGCCATTACCCGGTCGCTGCGCGATTATTTGCTGCCGGAAAACAGCGGCGTGCGCAAAGCTTTCCAGGATATGGAAGCCGCACTGCGCGAAAACCGCATGACGCTGGAAGCGATCCGCGTTACCCAATCGGACCGCGACCTGTTCAAGCATCTGATCTCCGAAGCCACCTCGTACGTGGCGGCGGATTACATGCGCCACGCCAATGAACGGCGTATACACCTTGACGGCGCGCTGGCGCTGCGTCGCGAGCTGTTCGCCAGCCGTAAGCAGTTGATTACCGAGCAAAACCGCCATGTGGAAATGGCGCGTGAACTGCAAGAGCAAAGCGGTGCCGAAAGCGATCTGGAAACCGATTATCAGGCCGCCAGCGATCACCTCAATCTGGTGCAAACCGCGATGCGCCAGCAGGAGAAGATCGAGCGTTACAACGCCGACCTGGAAGAGCTGAGCTACCGGCTGGAAGAACAAAACGAGGTGGTGGAAGAGGCGCGCGATCAACTGGAAGAGAACGAAGCCCGCGCTGACGCCGCCGAGCAGGAAGTGGATGAACTGAAAAGCCAACTGGCCGACTACCAGCAGGCGCTGGATGTGCAGCAGACGCGCGCTATTCAGTATAATCAGGCGCAGCAGGCGCTGGAGCGCGCCCGTAGCCTGTGTCAGGTCTCGGAGCTGACGCCGGACAACGCCGATGAATGGCTCGACAGTTTCCAGGCCAAAGAACAGGAAGCCACCGAACTGCTATTGATGCTGGAGCAGAAACTGAGCGTGGCGGATGCCGCCAGCAGCCAGTTCGAGCACGCGTACCAGTTGGTGTGCCGTATCGCCGGTGCCATCAGCCGCAGCGAAGCCTGGGACGTGGCCCGAGACCTGCTGCGCGATAGCTCTTCTCAGCGCTATCTGGCCGAGCAGGTGCAGCCGCTGCGTATGCGGTTGTCGGAGCTGGAACAACGCCGACGCGAGCAGCAGGATGCCGAGCGTTTATTGCAGGAATTCGTCAAACGCAGCGGTCAGGATTACCAGCCGGAAGATCTCGACGACCTGCAACAGGAACTGGAAGCGCGTATCGAAGACCTGTCCGTCCGTGTGTCGGAAGCCGGCGAGCACCGGCTGGCGCTGCGTCAGGAACTGGAGCAGATCCAACAGCGTATCGCGCAGTTGACCACCCGCGCACCGGTATGGCTGGCGGCGCAGGAATCCCTGACTCAGTTGGGCGAGCAGAGCGGCGAACACTTTGCCGACAGCCAGCAAGTTACTGAATTCATGCAGCAACTACTGGAGCGCGAACGTGAAACCACGGTGGAGCGCGACAGCGTGGCGGTGCGCAAACAGCAGGTGGATGCGCAGATTGAACGCCTGAGCCAGCCGGGCGGCTCCGAAGACCCTAGGCTTAACGCGCTGGCGGAGCGATTCGGCGGTGTGCTGCTGTCCGAAATCTATGACGACGTCACGCTGGATGACGCGCCGTACTTCTCCGCGTTATACGGCCCGGCGCGTCACGCCATCGTGGTGGCGGATCTGTCGCTGGTGCGTGAGCAACTGGCCGGTCTGGAAGATTGTCCGGAAGATCTCTACCTGATCGAAGGGGATCCGCAATCGTTCGACGATAGCGTGTTCGAAGTGGAAGAGCTGGAAAAAGCGGTGGTGGTGAAAATCGCCGATCGGCAGTGGCGCTATTCCCGCTTCCCGGAAGTGCCGCTGTTTGGCCGTGCCGCCCGCGAGCAGCGCCTGGAGAGTTTGCGCGAAGAGCGCGAGCAATTGGCCGAGCAGTACGCCACACTGTCGTTTGATGTACAGAAGATCCAGCGTTTGCATCAGGCGTTCAGTCGCTTTATCGGCAGCCACTTAGCGGTGGCGTTTGAGGCGGATCCGGAAGCGGAAATCCGCCAGATCAGCGGCCGGCGCGGCGAGCTGGAGCGCGCCATCAGCAATTTCGATAACGAAAATCAGCAGCAGCGTCAGCAGTATGAGCAAGCCAAAGAGCAGGTCGGCATGTTGAATCGCCTGATCCCGCGCATCAGCCTGCTGTGCGATGACGCGCTGGTCGATCGGGTGGAAGAGCTGCGCGAAGAGCTGGACGAAGCCGAAGACGCGGCGCGTTTTATGCAGCAGCACGGTACTTCGCTGGCGAAACTGGAACCGCTGGCGACGGTGTTACAGAACGACCCGCAACAGCATGAACAGATGCGCGAAGATTATGCAAAGGCGCAGGCGGTGCAACGCACGGCCAAACAGCAGGCGTTTGCCCTGACCGAAGTGGTGCAGCGCCGCGCACATTTCAGTTATACCGACTCGGCGGGCATGCTGAACGCGAATGCCGATCTCAACGATAAACTGCGCCAGCGGCTGGAGCAAGCGGAGCAGGAACGTACCCGCGCCCGCGAGCAGCTTCGCCAGCAGCAGTCGCAACTGACCCAATACAGCCAGTTGCAGGCATCGTTAAAGAGTTCTTACGACGCGAAACGCGACATGCTCAAGGAACTGACGCAAGAGCTGTCGGATATCGGCGTACGTGCCGACGCCGATGCCGAAGTGCGTGCCCGGGCGCGTCGTGATGAGCTGCACGCCGCGTTGAGCGCCAACCGTTCCCGCCGCAATCAACTGGAAAAACAGATTACCTTCTGTGAAGCGGAAATGGATAGCCTGCAGAAAAAACTGCGTAAGCTGGAGCGTGATTACCACGTGATGCGCGAGCAGGTGGTGACCGCCAAAGCGGGTTGGTGCGCGGTGATGCGGCTGGTGAAAGATAACGGCGTCGAGCGTCGCTTGCATCGCCGTGAGCTGGCGTACATGAGCGGCGATGACCTGCGATCCATGTCGGATAAGGCACTGGGCGCGTTGCGTCAGGCGGTGGCGGATAACGAACACCTGCGTGATGTGCTGCGTATGTCGGAAGATCCGAAACGCCCGGAGCGCAAAGTCCAGTTCTACATTGCGGTATATCAGCATCTGCGTGAGCGTATCCGTCAGGATATCATCCGTACCGATGACCCGGTGGAAGCCATCGAACAGATGGAGATCGAACTGAACCGGCTGACCGAAGAGCTGACTGCCCGCGAGAAGACGCTGGCGATCAGTTCCCGCAGCGTGGCGAACATCATCCGCAAGACCATTCAGCGCGAGCAGAACCGCATTCGTATGCTCAACCAGGGGCTACAGGCGGTGGCGTTTGGTCAGGTGAAGAGCGTGCGGCTGAATGTCAACGTGCGCGAAACCCATACCACGCTGCTGAATGTGTTGTCTGAACAGCAAGAGCTGCATCAGGATCTGTTCAACAGCACTCGACTGACCTTCTCCGAAGCGCTGGCGAAGCTGTATCAGCGCCTGAATCCGGAAATCGACATGGGGCAACGCACGCCGCAAACCATCGGTGAAGAGCTGCTGGATTACCGCAACTATCTGGAGATGGAAGTGGAAGTCAACCGTGGCGCCGACGGCTGGCTGCGCGCCGAGAGCGGGGCGCTGTCCACCGGTGAAGCCATCGGGACCGGGATGTCGATTCTGGTGATGGTGGTGCAGAGCTGGGAAGAAGAGTCCCGTCGCTTGCGCGGCAAAGATATCTCGCCGTGCCGTCTGCTGTTCCTCGATGAAGCGGCGCGTCTGGATGCCAAGTCTATCGCCACCTTGTTCGAGCTGTGCGAACGGCTGGAAATGCAGTTGATTATTGCGGCGCCGGAGAACATCAGCCCGGAAAAAGGCACTACCTACAAGCTGGTGCGAAAAGTGTTCCAGAACCACGAGCATGTGCACGTGGTGGGGCTGCGCGGATTTGGCAGCGAACCGGCGGAAACGACGCAACAGGCATCCTAAGATTGTTTATTCTGTTAATGCCCGCGACTGCGGGCATTTTTTTACCTGCCGTCCTGCTGCCTGCAAACGCGAGGTTGACGAGCGGTGGATCGCTGATCTGGCGGGATACACGGTGGCCTGTGCATCGTCCGAGACGGTGAGTAAAATGCAGCACATAAATAGAAGCGTCAAGACAGGGAGAAAAATTTGAACATCAATGCATTACCGCTGGATGCCAATACCAATGGCTGGTCGGCGATGTTGTCGCCGCGAGTAGCGAAGCCGTCGTTGCGCCAGACGATCAAGGCGGATTGGCTGGTGATTGGCGCGGGTTACGCCGGGCTGGCGTTCGCCCGCCGAATAGCGGAAAACCGCCCGCATGAGCAGGTGGTGGTGCTGGATGCCGTTGACATTGATGACAGCGCGTCTGCGCGCAATTCCGGTTTCGCTATCGACTTGCCACACAATATCGGTAGCTCTACCGCGGAACTGGAAAAGGCCGCCAACTATCGCCGCTTATTGCACGCCGGGCTGGCGCAACTGGAAGCGTTGATCGCCCGTCATGGCATTGAATGTGACTGGAACCGACGCGGCAAGTATCACTGTATTGTCCGACCCGAACTGGGGGGATTACTGGAACAGTACGCCCATGAATTGCGGGCCTTGTCGGAACCTTACCAGTTATTGCAGGGCGAGGCGTTGGCTCAACAGTTGGGCACACCTTATTACCATGCGGCGATCCATACGCCGAATTGCGTGTTGCTCAACCCGGCGGCGTTGGTGCGGGGGCTGGCGGATAGTCTGCCCGATAACGTGATGCTATATGAACGTTCGCCGGTGCTGGAGATTCAACCCGGCCGCACGGCGCGGGTGCGTACGCCTTATGGCGAGGTACAGGCCCGGCAGGTGATGGTGGCGACCAACGGTTGCGCCCGACAATTGCCGATGTTCTCCCGTCAGGTCGTGGGGTTGTCGACGTTTGCCACCCTCACCGAACCGCTGACGGCAGAACAACAACAGCGCATCGGCCAGATTGGCGAGTGGGGGATGACGCCAGCCAACGCCATCGCGGGGGCAACGTTACGCTACACCCGTGATCACCGCTTCCTGATTCGCCAGCATGTGGCCTACGTGCCTGGTTACACTGTCACGTCAGGCTACACCGCGGAGATTACGCGGCGACATCAGGCGATCTTTCTGTCTCGTTTTCCGCAACTGGCCGATGTACCGGTCGCTCATACCTGGTCCGGCATGATAGGCGTGACACGCAACGGGGCGCCCGGCTGGGGGCGCTATGGCGATAATCTGTATGCCGCGGTGGGATGCAACGGCGCCGGCATTTCCAAACAGACCATTGCCGGCAGCACGCTGGCGGATCTGGCGACCGGCGTCGATAACCCGTTGATTGACGATATGCAGGCGCTGGGAAAACCTAACTTCATTCCACCGCGTCCGCTACTGGATATCGGCATTCACGGCAGTATTTTGAAAGAGCGCTGGTTGGGGCGAAAAGAGTATTAAAGCGCGTCAGGCCGGTTTGAGAGGGTTTCACCCTGAATTGCCGCCATGGATGGCGTCATTGCCATGAGATAAAACGCTTGACCTTCCCGTTACTGGAAGGTGCAGTCTGCCGGCCATGATCATCATTTTTCCTCATGATAGTCGACTGGAGGAGTGACATATGCGTCGCCGCGAGTTCATCAAGTTAGCCACTATGCTGGGGGCCGCCAACCTGCTGCCCTGGTGGAGCCGTTCCGTATGGGCCGACGAACGCCCGATTCTGCCTGTGCCGCCACTGTTGTCGCCGGATGCGGGCGGCAACCTTGCCCTGAAATTGCAGACCGGTAGTATGCGCTGGCTGGCCGGGCTGGAAACCGCAACCTGGGGTGTTAACGGCGGTTTCTTAGGGCCGGCGTTGCGACTGGAACAGGGCCAGGCGGTCACCCTCAACGTCACGAATACCTTGCCTGAAACCACCACGTTGCACTGGCATGGACTGGAAATTCCCGGTAATGCCGATGGCGGCCCACAGGCGGAAATTACACCGGGAAGCACATGGAGTGCGGCGTTCCGGGTCGAGCAACCGGCAGCGACGGCGTGGTTTCATCCACATACCCACGGGGTAACGGGGCGGCAGGTGGCGATGGGGCTGGGGGGATTGATTCTGATTCAGGATGCCGCCAGCCGGGCGTTGCCGTTGCCTTCTCAATGGGGGGTAGATGATATTCCATTGATCTTGCAGGACAAACGGCTGGATGCCAAAGGGCAGATTGATTATCAACTGGATGTGATGTCGGCGGCTGTGGGCTGGTTTGGCGACCTGATGCTGACCAACGGCACGCGCTACCCGCAGCATCATGCGCCGCGTGGTTGGCTGCGTTTGCGAGTGCTTAACGGGTGTAACGCCCGTTCGCTGACGCTGGCTGCCGGCGATGGCCGCCCGCTGTATGTGATTGCCAGCGAGGGTGGCTTGCTGGCGGAGCCGGTGCAGATGAGCGCGTTGACCGTGCTGATGGGTGAACGTTTTGAGGTATTGGTCGATGCGCGTGACGGTAAAGCGTTCGATATAGTGACGTTGCCGGTCACACAGATGGGGATGAGTTTGCCGCCGTTCGATCAGCCATTGCCGGTGTTACGTATTCAGCCGACTTTGCAACCGGGGGCAGGGCAACTGCCGGAAACGCTGGCGTCATTGCCGACGCTGCCGTCAACGTCAGGACTGAAAACACGTCAGTTACAGTTAACGATGGACCCACAACTCGACATGCTGGGCATGCAGGCACTCATGCAGCGTTATGGTATGCAGGCGATGGCAGGGATGAATATGGCCGAGCACGGCTCGATGTCGGGTATGTCTATGCCGTCCGGCTCAGGGCAGAATGGCATGAACCACGGTAATATGACCCACGGTAAGATGAATCATGGCGCCATGAATTCACAGACGGGGCAGGCGGCGCTGGATATGATGTCGGCCAATCGCATCAATGGCGCGGCATTCCAGATGGGACAACCGATGTTTGAGGTTAAACGCGGTGATCTCGAAGTGTGGAGTATTTCCGGGCAAGGCGACATGATGTTGCATCCTTTTCATATTCACGGCACTCGCTTTCGTATCTTGTCTGAGAATGGCAAACCGCCTGCCGCCCATCGACAAGGGTGGAAAGACATTGTGCATGTGGAGGGCGCGCGCAGCGAAGTGCTGGTGCAGTTCAATCACCCCGCGCCGAAAGAGCGGGCGTTTATGGCGCACTGCCATTTACTGGAGCACGAAGACACCGGCATGATGATGTCGTTTACCGTCTCCTGATACCTCGGCTGGAAGGGCGCTGTCCGTTGCCCTGACGCCCTTCAGGCGTCGGCGTCGGACAGCGCTTTTTCTTGCTCGTTGAGCCGCTGATCGAAACGTTCACGCGCCTGGGTTACCTGCGGCAGATGCTCCGTCGTCCAGCGATAAAGCGCCTGAAACGGCTCCTTCAGTGTGTTCCCGAGCGGTGTGATGTGGTATTCCACCGCAATCGGCGAAAACGTCAGTACCCGACGTTCTACAATACCGTTACGCTCCAGTTTTCGCAGGCACTGCGTCAGCGCTTTTTGCGTGATGCCTTCCAGACTGCGTTTGATTTCGTTAAAGCGCAGCGGTTTTTCGCATAGCGCGCCCAGTACCAGCACCGACCATTTGTCGGCGATTTGCTCCAGCAAAAAACGGCTGGGGCAGTTGGCGTGGGAGTAAGGAGATGTACAAGATTTCGGCATAGTAGTTTCCTTTAGGCTACCAGGTAGCATAAATGTGCCTGATTGACACCAGGTTTACATTGTATACCATCACAGGTTCGTGCCCAAGGAGATTGATTACATGGCCAATATTGATGTGTTGTTTCGTCCTTTTACGTTAAAAACACTGCAATTAAAAAATCGTATCGTGATGGCGCCGATGACCCGTTGTTTCGCCGCCGATGGTATTCCGGGCGATGATATTGCCGCCTATTATCGCCGTCGGGCGGAGGGTGAAGTCGGGTTGATTTTGTCTGAAGGCACCGTCGTGGATCGCCCCGGTTCGCGTAACCACCCCGGGATTCCGTTTTTTCATGGCGAGCGTGCGTTAGCGGGCTGGCAGCATGTGATTGACGAAGTCCACGCAGCCGGCGGCAAGATGGGGCCGCAAATATGGCATGTTGGTTCGGCTCCGTATCACGGGGTGGAATGGGAACCGGATTACATCGAAAGCCCGTCGGGGTTGTTCTCACCGGAGATGGAGCGCGGTCATGCCATGACCGATGAAGACATTGCCGATACCATCTTGGCATTTGGTCGCGCCGCGGCCGACGCGAAGCGCCTGGGGTTTGATACGCTGGAATTGCATGGTGCACATGGTTACCTGATCGACCAGTTCTTCTGGGGCGAGACCAACCAGCGTACTGATGCGTTCGGTGGGGCGACGATTAAACAACGTGCGCGTTTTGCCGCTGAGGTAGTGAAGAGTGTTCGAGACGCCGTAGGGCCGGATTTCCCGCTGATTTTGCGCGTCAGTCAATGGAAGCAGCAGGACTATAGCGCCCGTCTGGCACCGACGCCGCTGGCGCTGGAAGACTGGTTGGCGCCGTTGGTCTCCGCGGGCGTGGATATTCTACACTGTTCGCAGCGTCGCTTCTGGGAACCGGAATTTCCGGATGTAGATGGCGAGAATGGGCTGAACTTCGCCGGTTGGGTGAAGAAAGTGACCGGTGCCGCGACCATCAGCGTAGGGTCTGTCGGTTTGTCTGATGAGTTTTTCAGCGCCTTTGCCGGCAAAGGCGCCAACCCGGCGAGCCTGGATAAACTGCTCGAGCGTATGGAACGTGACGAGTTTGATTTGATCGCCGTCGGTCGTGTACTGCTGACTGACCCGCAATGGGCGGCGAAAGTTCAGCGTCATGAACTGAATAGCCTTAACGGTTTCGAGGCGGCTTCCCTCGGCCAACTGCTGTAAACCTTGTCAGGCCCCGTTATCTCGGGGCCTTTTGACGCACGCTATAATCTGACGGCTATAGCATTCGGATCGCGGCATTGACGACAAAACGGCTCTCTTCACTGATCGGGCATTCCTCCGGAATATCAGACGGTTGACGCACGATTTGCCAGGCATCGTGTTCGCTTTCGTTCAGACAGATTTCTTCCTGCATCACATCAACCAGAAAATTCCATTGCCGGACTTTTTCGTTAGTGGGTGCCAGATAATCGAAAAAACCCAGATAGTGACGGATATAACGCAACCGCAAACCGGTTTCTTCCTGCAATTCTCGCATCAGGGTGGCAAGCAGGTTGTGATCGCCGGGTTCACGTCCGCCACCGGGAATCTCCCAGTGTCCGGGTAACTCCGGATCATTGGCGCTGCGGCGCACCAGCAGTATACCGCCTCGGAATACCACCGCCGCCGCCATGGTCTGCCGGGTAATCCCTTCCTGTTGAGCCTGAAACTCAAACTGACACAACATCCTGGTGTAGGTGCTGTCCTGTGGTGAAAACAAAAACATGCTCTAGTACCTGCACTGGGTGAATGGACGCCTCCAACCGGACATGCTAGCGAGTCCGGATGACAGTGATATTTCACACACAGAATAAGTACAATAGAAATCTTTACAAAAGTAATTATTGTTATTCAATGTTTCGATATTAATTGACATAAGCCCGCGCAAAGGCGGGCTAAGAGAGAGGATAAGCCGACAAGGTAATCGGCGTCAGAACGGGGATCAGCGAATGTTAGGTACGCGGATGTTGCCATCGCGGCACTGTGTTTTTATCGATTTGCCACAAGACTGAAAATTTAGATCTTTGTCCATACACACCCGAATTTCAGACAGCTCCGGGCCGCTACAAATCGCCACGATACCCCCTTGCGGTATCGCCGGATTGCTCTGGCGGAATGAGGCCAGAATTTGGTCCGCCGTCATTTGCAACGGCTTGGCCGGCGCGTTGAAACTGGCCGGGATTTTCACCTTGGTCAGCGCCTGGTCTGCCGCCTGTAAATACCCGTTCGCGCCCAGCCCGCTACAGGTGCCGTGTTTTTCCCACTCGTGCGTGAGCAGGTCATCGGTTGGGAACAGGGTATTGCCGTACTTGCGCTCTTGCGCGGTAAGCGCCGTTATCGGCGGGCAGTCTTGCGGCCAGCCGCCGTTGGCATATTGCGGCCACAAGCCGTGCAGTACAAAGCCATACCCCTTGGAGCATTGCTCATTGCTGGCGTGGGTCAGACAAAATGTGGGCGACCAGGATAACGTCAGCAGATAGAAATCAAACACCCCCGCCTGGCCTTTTGCCGGTGCGGCGGGGCTGGTCATCAGGCCGGTTGCCAATACCAGTCCGGCCAATAACGAATATACTTTTTTCATCATCTTCTCCTGTCGAATTTTCAATTTTTCAGGCGCAACAATCCTGTTGCGCCCAATTTTTGCCGATGAGTAATAACCAATAAACCTCTTTGATAAATCTTATTTTTCAGATCATCAGTTAAAGAGGATATAACCAAAATAATTCGCGCTGCAGGATAACACGCCCGCGCTTTGAATAACGCAACGTATTAACCCTTCAGGGCAAGGCTTATTTGAGCCTTGTAACATGGCAACCGTGCGAACCCTGGATGCTCACCTTGGCAACTGGGGAAGAGCGGGTAGCCAATATACCTGCAACCTGGCGTATGATGGGTATAAATAATTGTTATCTCTGCGCTATGTTGATGCGGCAGCTGTAATCTGTATGAATAAAAAAGTGATAAATGTCAAATTCCGGCGTGAAATTTATTAAAAATTCACACTGAATGCAGAAGGTGTTGTGCCGTGGGATGAGGCGATTCGTTATCAGTGATTATCCTGAAAAATAAAGCGGCACAATAATAAATGCGAGATAAATAATAGCCGGAGTTAATTACTTGCTGGATTGTTTTTTGACGGGTTGTCTTAAAAATAATCAGTCGCGGTATATGAATAATGGCCGTAAGTGGTGTTTAGTCGAGCACATAGTGTTTTATCGGTCATCTAACGGTGAAGGGGGATGTATGCCATCATGGATTGCGTGGGTTATTCCGCTCACCGAAAAATGGCCAGAACATTAATCCGGCATACCTGCGAACGGCAATACGCGATGTAACGCAACGTATTGCACCAGCATAATGGTTTTGGCGTCCATAATCGTGCCGTCGGCAATGGCCGCCAATGCCTGCGGCAACGTCATCTCCAGCGTTTCTACATCTTCGCCCTCATCCAGCACGCCGCCACCCTCGCCGATACGAGAATGGTCGTCATATTCGCCCAGAAAGAAATAGAGCTTTTCCGTCACCGAACCGGGGCTCATATAAGCTTCCATCACTTTGCGAACATGGAATACCCGGTAGCCGGTTTCCTCTTCCGCTTCGGCGCGAATCCGCACCTCGGGGTCGGCATAGTCAAGCAAGCCGGCGGCGGCTTCAATCAGCATTCCGTCGTGGCCGTTGACGAATACCGGAAAACGAAACTGACGGGTCAACAATAATGTCTGTTTGCGGCGATGATACAACAGGATGACTGCGCCATTACCGCGATCGTAGGTTTCCCGGCTTTGCCGCTGCCAGGTGCCATCCCGGCGTAGAAAGTCGAAGGTGTTTTTCTTCAGCACATACCAATCATCAGACAGTACCACGCTGTCAATAATGCGTACCCGGTCTCGTGTGGCGAGCATTGCAACACTCCTGAATAAGTGATGAGCGGCTATCCTAACCTGGTTTTTCGTGCATCTTCAAGATTTTTCGTGCGTATTTGTGCAGATTATTGGGGTTGAAAATCGGTATTTTGGTAATAAAGCGTGCAATATCAGGCATGATCAGGTAAAAAAGGGATGAAAAAACGTATCGGAGAAACACCATGCTGACCACGCAACGTAAACAGCGGATTCTGGAACAACTGGCGGCTGAAGGACAGGTACTGGCAAAGCAATTAAGCGAAGCCTTTGGCGTTTCGGAAGATACCATTCGGCGTGACTTGCGCGAGCTGGCCAGCGAGGGGCGATTACAGCGGGTGCATGGCGGCGCCTTGCCCGCTTCCGGCACGGTGGTCAGTTTTGATGCGCGCAGCCGGATAGCGATAAGCGCCAAGCATCAACTGGCGCAGGCTGCCGCTGCGCTGATACTACCGGGTCAGGTGGTGATGATTGACGGCGGCACCACCAGTGGTGAACTGGTGAAGTGCCTGCCGTTGACGCTGGCGGCGACGGTGGTGACCCACAGCCCGAGCGTGGCGGTGGCGCTGGTAAATCATCCCGGCATCGAGGTGGTAGTGATTGGCGGTCGTCTTTACAAGCATTCACTGGTTGCGGTAGGCGCCGCGGCGGTGGAGGCGCTGGCGACGATCCGCGCCGATATCTTTTTTATGGGCGTAACCGGTGTGCATCCGCAGGCGGGGTTTAGCACCGGCGATCTGGAAGAGGCGTATATCAAACGAGCGCTGGCGGCACGCGCAGCGGAAACGGTGGTCATGGCGACACAGGATAAGTTGAATGTCGCCTCTCGTTATGCGATCGGCGAACTTACTATGGCCAGCACGCTGATTGTGGAATCCGCGGTGCCTGACGAGGTGACGGCACCTTTTGCGCAGGCGTTAAGCCTTATTCGCGCATAAATGCGCTAACAACGCTGATGGACGATAGCGTTATCGGCGTAGGCATTACCGTGCAGAAACGTGCATCGGAGGGCGTGCCGTCTCAGCTGTTACCGTCATTACTCAGATAACGGGCCGACAGGCGCGGACCAGTGAAACTCGCTCGCCAATTGGCTGAGCGTTTCACGTACCAGACGAACCGCGCCGTCACGGATGATTGTCGGGCGGAATCCGAGTTCGATGGCGTAATCCGGCATAGACAACGGGCACGGCAGGCAACGCAGATGCGGCGTACGGGCAGCAATGGCCTGAGCGGCGTGGGCGGGCAGCGTCGCCAGCAGAGTATCATCCTGCAGTAGCCAGGGGATCGCGGCAAAATGGGTGGTGGAGGCAGCAATACGTCGGCTGAATCCCAGCTCCGCCAGTTGCTCGTCTACCAGCCCGATATGTCCGCCGTGTGAGATCAACAGGTGCGGTGTGTGAATAAATCGCTCCAGCGACAGCGTCGTCACGTCCCGGCTTACCAGGCAGGCATAGCCGCCACTGGCGACCTGCACTTTCGACAGTGAACGGTAGCTGAAACCGCCCGCCGTCAGCGCCAGATCCAGCTCATGACGCAGCAGCAGGTCGGCCGCAATCTGGCTGTGGGCTTGCCGAAACACCAGCCGCAAGCCAGGTGCCCGCTGGTGCAGGCGGGTAATCAGCATCTGCCCCAGCGCCAGTTCAAAATCATCCGACAATCCCAACGTGACGGTGCGGCCGACATACGCCTGTGGGTGAGGTTGGAGCAACATCAATGTTTCACGGCATTTGTTGAGTGCATCGCTGACCAACGGCTGCAGTTCGTGTGCACGCGGTGTCGGCATCAAGCCCCGGCCGGTACGCACGAATAGCGGATCGCCGTACCACTGCCGGAGCCGTTTTAACGTCGCGCTGACGGCGGATTGGGTAATGCCGAGGCGTAAACCGGCGCGGCTGGCGCTACCTTCCTCGTACAACGCCTCAAACGTCTTGAGCAGATTCAAATCCAGACTGCTGATATTTATTTCATTCATATCAATCAACAACGAAATGGGCTTCATTCAACTCAGCGGGACAGGCAGCATACCACCATCCTGTGGCTCTCGGGCCCGATTAACTCACCGGAGAAAAGACGATGGCGACATCGGTAGTGGCTGCATTACAGATAGGGAGTTCACCCGCCGGCAAAACGGCGACGCTGGAGGCGATTCTGGCATGGGAAACGGAAATTGTTCGTAGCGGCGCGGTGTTGGTGGTCATGCCGGAAGCGTTGCTGGGCGGCTATCCCAAAGGGGAGATGTTCGGCACTTATCTGGGTTATCGCCTGCCGCAAGGGCGCGAGACGTTCGCACAGTATTATCACCATGCTGTTGATCTGGATGGCGAAGAGTGTGCCGCGCTGGCGGCGTTGTCGGCCCGTACCGGCGCCACGCTGGTGGTGGGTGCGATAGAGCGTGACGGCAACACCTTATACTGCACCGCGTTATTTTTCACGCCGGAAGCCGGGCTGGCGGGCAAGCATCGTAAGCTGATGCCTACCGGCACCGAGCGGCTGATCTGGGGGCAGGGCGACGGCTCCACTTTGACGGTCATCGATTCACCGGCAGGTAAAGTCGGCGCGGCGATCTGCTGGGAAAACCATATGCCGTTGCTGCGTATGGCGATGTACGGCAAAGGGGTACAGATTTGGTGCGCACCAACGGTGGACGAACGCGATATCTGGCAAGCCTCAATGCGGCATATCGCCCATGAAGGGCGCTGTTTTGTGATTACCGCCTGTCAGGTGCAACCTTCGCCTGCTGCGCTGGGTATCGAGGTGCCCGGCTGGGACCCGCAACGACCACTGATCAACGGCGGTAGCCTGATAGTCGATCCGCTGGGCAACGTACTGGCCGGGCCGCTGACTGGTGAGACGGGGTTACTGACGGCGGAAATCGACACCGACCTGCTAGCCGGCGCCCGTTACGATCTGGATGTGGTCGGTCATTACGCCCGACCGGACGTATTTTCGCTGACGGTGGATGAGCGGGAGCGGAAAACGGTGCGGTATTGGGGGGATTAGGGTTGTTAGTCGTAAATACTACTTGCTATTGCATCTGGGTAACTTACCGTGAGCGCGAACAAACTTCAGAATTTGCCTGCGCTCTAAATATCTTATGTACGCTGAGGCACAAATACCGTCTATTGGGATAGGACATACCGATACCCAAAGCATGGTTTCTGGCACATTGCCGAATTCTTCTTTGTTGTTTTTGCGAAAAGTATTGCCACCAGAATGACCGGGTTTCTCGTTAAAGGCGGATACAGCGAATTGATGAATTCGCTTACCAAGCGTTTGACTTGTCGTTTCGCCGATATAGATGATGGATTTATTAGTGATATGACAATCAGCAGGTGCTGTATCACCCATAGCAATCATGTAGACGCCGTGTAGATGCTTTTCAGCGATATCCTGTCTTTTTGTCAGGTTTATCCACGGTTGGAATTTGGTTTTTTCAAGCATACGAATCTCTGTCTGATGCGGCGGTCCAAAACGGCAAGCCGTTTTGTCGAACCCTGTCGTGGGTTCTCGTCCGCCCCGGCACTGGTTAAAAACAAAAA